>CANGYM010000032.1 GCA_947458145.1 Alphaproteobacteria bacterium
CCCGATTCATCAATGGCGCGTTGGTTGGGGAAAATGCCGTCCTCCCACCCGGGCAGAAACACCATGTCAAATTCCAGACCTTTCGCCCCATGCAGTGTCATGATGGACACTTTGTCCCCGTCCCCTGTTTCGGCGGTATCGGCCACCAGCATGACATGTTCCAGAAAGCTGTTGAGGGTGTCAAAGGTATGCAGGGCCGCGATTAACTCTTTCAGGTTGTCCAGACGGGCCTCGGCATCCGGTGTTTTCGTTTCTTTCCACATGGCGGTATAGCCAGATTCATCCAGAATCATGGCCATCATTTCGGCGGGGGAGCGTCTGGCCAGTTGATTCCGCCAGCCCTCGACCATCATCAAAAACTGCTGCAGGGGTTTTCCGCCGCGCCCCAGCAATTCGCCCGTTTGGTTTTTTTGCAGCAGCAGGCGGTAAATGGAGATGCCCGCACGCTCCGCCTCCGCCGCCAAGGTTTGCACGGTGGTGGAGCCAATGCCCCGTTTGGGCAGGTTAATAATCCGATCCAGCGCCAGATCATCGTCAATTTGGGTGGTTAAGCGTAAATAGGCCAAGGCATCACGGATTTCCTGCCGATCATAAAACCGCAGGCCCCCGATGACTTGATAGGGAATGGCGGCGTTCATCAGGGCCTCTTCCAATTCCCGTGTTTGAAAGCTGGCCCGCACCAACATGGCCATTTGTCCCAAGGTCTGGCCCCCTGCGGCGCGTTTTTCGATGGTTTTGGCCAGCAGGCGGGCTTCCTCTGGCGAATCCCAGACATGATGCACGGCGATTTTTTCACCCGTTTGATCATCTGTCCACAGGGTTTTGCCCAAACGCCCCTGATTGTTTTGAATCAAATGGGATGCGGCGGTTAAGATGGTTTGGGTGGAGCGGTAATTTTGTTCCAGTTTAATGACGGTGGCCCCGGGGAAGTCTTGGTCAAAGCGCAGGATATTGTCAACCTCTGCCCCGCGCCACCCATAAATGGATTGATCATCATCCCCCACGCAGCACAGATTCCCGTGTCCTTGGGCCAACAAACGCAGCCATAAATACTGGGATACGTTGGTGTCTTGATACTCATCCACCAGAATATAGCGGAATTGTTGTTGGTAATGGCGCAGGACCTCAGGAAAGTCCCGAAACAACACCAGACACAGCAGGATCATATCCCCAAAATCCAAGGCATTCAGGCTTTTCAAGCGGGCCTGATAATCCTGATAAAACCGGATGGCTTTGCCGCGCAGTTCTTTTTTGTGTTCACTGGCGGGCACATCGGCGGGCAACCAGCCCCGATCTTTCCAGCGCTGAATTACGCTGCTGACGATGCGGGGGGGGCAGGCCTTTTCATCCAGTCCGTAATCTTTCAACAGGCCCTTGATAATCCGCAGTTGATCATCGGTATCCAAAATGGTGAAGTTTTCCGTGTACCCCAATTTATCAATATGCTGGCGCAAAATGCGGGCGCACAGGGCGTGAAAGGTCCCCAGCCACAGCCCCCCCACGGCATCCCCCACCATGGCATGAATCCGGTGGCGCATTTCGGCGGCGGCTTTGTTGGTAAACGTCACGGCCAAAATGCGGGAGGCATACACCCCATAATCCCGAATCAAATGGGCCAAACGCGTTGTTAATACGCGGGTTTTCCCTGTTCCTGCCCCTGCCAAAACCAGAACGGGTCCATCCACGGCTTGGACAGCGGCGGCTTGTTCAGGGTTTAATCCCTCGCACACAGATGGGGTTGATGCCCTCTCAGCAATCACATTATCGGTCATGGCGTCCATCCTTTCCCTGTATCCCTTTTCTTTAGCATAACAAAGGATCGGTGGGGGAAAATGTTTGGGCCCAATTCCCCTACACGACAGGGTTCAAAGGCGTTATTGCGTATCCACGTCAATGGTGATGATGTCTTGATAGGTGCCGGAAAGGTTGTTCTGCACGGTCCCCACGGTCAGGGTTAAGGGCAAACTTGATCCCGAAAGGGATGTGTCTGCGGATCGGCGAACTTTGTAACTCGCCCCAGGGGACGTTAAGGGCAGGGATGATCCGCTCAACACCGCTGTATAGGATATGGGTGTTTGCTGCCGCGTCTGGTCAATATGCTGCAGTTTCAGGCCATTAAGGGAAGAAAAACTGACATCAACATCCGCATTGCTGAGCAGTTGGACATAGACGGTGCGGCTTTCGCCGGTTTGTAAATCTCCGAAATCAACCTTGTCTACGGTGCCAGAACCACCAAAGGAACCACTGCTGCCGGCAATGTTCACTTGGGCTCTGGCCTTCACCGACAGGGGAAGGTTATAGGTGTACGGGCTGCCCACGGCGGTTCCATTGCTGAAAAGTTGTAACTGCAGGGGGGCCGTGTATTCCCCCGTCGGGGCAAACACGGGACCATTCAGGATGGCCTGAAGGTCCACTTGTCCATCAGAGGGCACGGTTACGATTGACGGGGCACCCACATCGTCGGTGAATGAGGGGGATCCGCTGATCCCTTTAAGAATAAAGGGCACGGCGTTGCCACCCTGCTGAAAAGAGCGCCCGCTGATGGCCAGCCCTACGGTGCAGGCCTTGTTATCGGCATTGATGTTCACACGAAAGCGCAAGGGCAAAGCGCCAGATTCAAACAAATCGAGGGATGCGCCGCCAGTGGGGGAAACACCAGAAAGAGTTGGATTGCTGCAGACATCTGCCCTGGCCGGTGCTGTGAAAGCAGACAATAGGAGTGTCAGGACAACTAGGGAAAAAAAGCTGCGGGATAACATAAGAGACAATCCTTTTATTTATGGCGTTGGCGTCAAGTTGCCGAGTTCAACCCGGCCAACAGCATCCTCAGGGATAACAAACGTGGTGGAAAGAGCGGGATCAGCATAAAGTGTCAATGTATAGGTTCCTGGGGCCAGACCCTCGCCCACGAAACGACCCGTGCGGTTGGTGAAGAAGGATGTTGACTGACCATCCGCAGCGGTGATGACCCCACTGGAGAGGGGATAGGGGGCACCGTTGCCATTCACAAGGCGGCCAATGGCCACGACCGAGTTGGCAGATCCCACCTGAAGGCCATACCCCGTCCGCGCCCCAGGGTTCAGATCATAACGGCCAGACCCCAAATCATACCCCGTGGGCAGATCATCAATCTGCACCGGCAGGCGGCTGGGGCTGTAGGTTCTTAAATTAGGGACCAGAGCGGGTCCAAAGACATCTGTTGTTGCCAAGGGCATGTTATTTTCATTGACGTCAACGGCAATTTTATTGTTGGCCAAGGTTTTATGCGGCGCCACAATGGCAAAGGCCCCGTTGCTAGGGCGGCCAACGGCCATCTGGCCACCCGAATAGGCAACGGCACTCTGAAAGGTGACCCCAGAAACCTGCTCTGTAATCCCAGAATCATTTTCGTTTGAACGGGCTTCGTGGTCAGCTTGCAATAAATAGCGGTTGCCTGTATAGCCAAAATCTGCCGTTGCGGCTTCATCGCTTTCTGATGTATTGGCGCCGGCGGTAAAGTCATAACTGCCAACCCGATTGCGATCGTTGGCCAGATCCTGCCATTCTACGGATCCGGAGCGGGTGGGGCTGGAATACCGGCTGGATGCGGTGCGAGAGCGGCCGTTAGGGCTGTCAAATTTGTACGTCAGCGTGGCAAAAATACGGCCTTCGGTCTCATTGTCTTCGTCATCTGTTGTGGAACGGGTGCCGTATTCAACATTGATATAGCCAGTTAGCTTTGGGGTTATGGTTTCCGACAAAGAGATATTCGCGGCGAATGTATCGTCACTGTCGCGACCCACGGCATAATTTCCGCCAAGGCTGAGGGAGGCGGTGTCCGATAGGGGCTGGCGAAAGCGGGCGAGCCATTCGTTTTTGGTTGTATTGTTGGGCCCCGTGTCGGATTGGGCGTCATCAAGGGTGGAAAATCCTGATGATGTTTCCAGATAAGAGAAATCAAATTCTTGACGCTGGTCTTCAAGCCAAGGATCTGGACGTTCAAGCTTGTAGTCAAGCGTCATAGCCGTGCCCATCCCCGTGTCCGCAATAGAAGAATTGCTGAGGGCATAACTGGCGCCAAAGGTTCCCCAAAGGGTTGCCACGCCGGCATTGACGCCTTGCGTATTGATGTTTGTATCCCCTTGGGCAGATGCACCGAGGGTCAGGTTGTCGGTCATTCCGCGACGATAAAAAGTGCTGTAGGTTGGGTTACTTTCATCGTATTCGGGTTCATTATTATCTTGGATTTCAGAGGCAGCACCGAAATTCAAGGAAAATTCAGAAATGCCTTCATCGAGCAGCACAGTGTCACCAAAGCTGCTAAAGCGCACGGTGGTTTCCCGCCCCTGCTGATCACGGATACGCAATTCGATATCATTAAGACCGTCAACAAAGGGTAAGTCCCTGAGGTTATAACGCCCGGGGTCCAAGCGTACGGTTCGGACAGAGACACCATTGACAATAATATCCACCACCGAGGTTTGATCCAAAGTAAATTCGCCGCGACCTGTGGAACGAATCATGCGGCTGGGTTGAATTTCGCTATAGCGGCGTTCGATGGATAGCCCGCCAATGTTTCTGAATCCCTGGAGGGAATCGTTGGTGGTATAGTTTAAATCCCCCGCACTGTAGCGCACGGCAGTATCCACATCGTCGTGAAACAGGGTGCTCTGACCACGGTTCCAGCTGCGATCATCCTCATCCTTGAAAAACATATCGGTATCAAGATTCAGACCACTGACACCAAAAGCGTTGGCCCGCAAATTAAAAACGGAATTCAAAGGATTGAATGTATCATCGTCACCAGAGGGCTGGGTGTGAACGTATTCACTGCGAACAGAGCTGTTGACAATGGCACTGAAATCGCTGGGTTGAACAAAATTTTTCCCAGAAGTATCCTGAAAATACCCCAGACTAATATCTTGCGCCAGTCGTTTTTCCGGTGGTGTTTGTAAATCAAGACGCACTTCGTCAGCAAGATAGCGCATGGGTAAACCGGCCGCCGTTAGCTCTTGCGTGGTGACGGTCATGGATGTTTTATCCCGCAGAGGGGCGAGAACTTCAGGCTTGAGCAGTGGGGTCAGCAGGGTTATAAGACGATCACGCTGCACATTCACCAAAGCGTCATCCTGTACAGAGGCTGTCAGATCCCCAACATTGCGGCCATCGACCCACAAGGGGAATTCAAACACCATAGGGGCAGAAGAAGGTGCAGGTTTTGCCATGGCGGGGGCCATGGATCCCAAGAACAGGACGGAAGCCCAAAGAAGCAAAGCCAGCCAATGCGCAGGGCGTGTGTTCATAGGGGGCATGAGAACAGGCCCTTTATGGGTTTGATGTTTTGGGCCTTGGGTTAACCACCTGAATCGTTTTGACGTCAGTGGCGGCCCATCCCACAGGCAGGGTTGTCAGGCGCACATTCAGGGTATGGTTTGGCAACAGCATGGCCACGGGCAGTTGTTTTGTCATGGCCTCGCCTTCGAAATCAACCGTACGGTCAGGGGTTGCACCCGTTAAGCGTAACGCCTTCCGTATCAGGGGCAGATGACCGTTGCCGGTATTTTTTAGGACAAATTCCAGACTGCCATTTTGCCCCAGATGCATGTTTTCTGCTGTGGGTACGGCAACAGCCCCTTCGGGAACCACATAGCGGGCCAGACCAAAATTATACAAAAACTTCATTCCAGACTGTGCATCGGGTTTCAGGTCAATGGGCAGCTGCCGCACGTTAATGACATAGGCCTTTGTTGCGGGAAGTTTAGGATCACCAATATATTGATAGCGCACCAGTTGTGTTTTCCCAGGCTGTACCAGCGTTTGGGGCGGGAAAATCAGAAAATCGTCCTCGGCGGGGGTGCGGGTTTCCTTGCCGTTGGCATCAAAATCCCGTTGCTCGGTCACAAGCTCTACGGTGATGGGATGATCGTGGGGGTTTTCTATGCGAATTTCTCCTTTGCTATTGGGACCACTGGCGGCAAGTTCCGCCGACATGGGCTCCACACGGAATGCCGCCGCAGGAGAAGCATTGGCCAGCCCCATCACTCCCATGATCCACAACAATGAAAAACAAGTCTTGATGCTTACAGTCATAAGGATTGTCCTGGGATTTTTATGTTCATTCTGTGGTTGTTTGAAAATTTCAAACAGAACAGCGTGGTCGCAAACAAAAATCGTTTACGACCACACGTTTAGCGTATTAACAAAGAAAGAGACAACGCCCGAGGATTACAGGGTTTGCAAGGTGAAGGTCACAGTGTCGGTGTAGATACCAGGATATGAGGTGCCTTTGGGTGTGCTGAGATAGATGTCTGCCTTTTGTTGGGTTGTGTCAGAAATTTTTGCGATATCTAAGCTATTGCTATTAGAAGGAAAAAAACCACTGGTGTTGATTGCGGTGCCTTGAGTTGCAGTGAATTTCATTGTGTAGTCAACAGGGGGTGTGCCGCCGGAAGATTTCAATTGGCTGGCGTTGAGCGTGTCAACCGACAGGCTGTAACCATTAAAGTTATTACATTGAGTGACGATAATGCCAACACTCAAACCGTTTATTGGTGCTGTCAGAGGAAGATTCCCATTATTCCCGTTTCCACCCACAGCCAATGTACAGCTTTCAGCAATTGTGCCTTGGAGGGGCAAGGTCGCTGTTTTTGTCGCCGCTATAGCGTGAGAAGACGCAAACAGTGTCAAGGCAAGAAGAGCAGTTGATAATTTTTTCATGAAAAAGATCCTTTGGGGATGAGGTTAACTTTAAGTTGAGGATTCTTATAAGAATATTTTTTTTTGTCAAGGATGATTTTTTATATTTGTTAATGTTTTCAAGGGAAAATGAGATATAGGGAAAAATTTATTTTTTAAGCAATAAACGGAGCGTGTAGGAATGCGAATTTCTAGAAAGATAGCATTATCATCTGCACTGCTTTCGGTTATTTTTGCAGCGGGGATCCCTTCTGTGGCTGGGGCCAAGACCTTGACGGCCACCCTTGAGCTTCGTGGTATCGTGCCGCTGTTTTGTCAGGCCGATGTGCTTTCTGTGACACCGCTGCAGGCGGGCGTGCAACTGAATGTCAACCATAATTGCAATGGTCGCCATCAAGCGGTGGTCACGTTTTCCCAGCCTGAGGCGTTTCATAACGCGATTTTGACATATGGGGGTGTAACGCGACCCCTGTCTGGCGATGCTGAGGTTCGTTTGCCCGAAGAAAAACTGGTTCAGGGGCAGAGGGTTCTGACCATTACGGGTATGACGGCCACCACAGAATCCCCCATTGTTATGATATCGCTGATGACGCTTTAGGGTTTTCTCTTGCCCTATTGAGAGGAGGCTGTCCTCAGTCTTTCGTCCCCCATCCGCCACCGCCGGGGGTTTGAACAATGATATGATCCCCCGTCTGCACAGAAAGGTGGCAGCATCCCGCCAGAATGGCGGGGGTTTTTCCGGCTGGCTGGTGGATATTCACCCCAGATTTTCCGTCTTCGCCTCCGGTGATGCCTTGGGGGGCTCTTTGCCGGTTGTTGGTGATCAGGGATACATCCATGGGTTCCAAAAATTCCAAATCCCGCCGCACGCCATCACCGCCGCGATGTTGTCCAAAGCCGCCGGTCTTTTCCACCACACACAGTTCCCACACGCGCACCGGAAAGCGTTGTTCCAAAATTTCCACATCGGTTAACCGAGAATTGGTCATATGGCATTGATACCCTGTGGATCCATTGAAATCCGGTCCTGCCCCGCCCCCACCGGCCAAAGTTTCATAGTACTGATAGGTTTCGTTGCCAAAGGAAATGTTGTTCATGGTGCCATGGCTGGCGGCCTGCGCCCCAAGGGCCAGAAGCAAGGCATCCACAACCATCTGGGACGTTTCCACATTGCCCGCACTCACGGCGTGGGGATAGGGGGGATTGAGCAGGCTCCCTTCCGGCACGACCAGATCCACCGCCCGCAAACAGCCATCGTTCAGGGGTATGTTTTCTGACACCAAAGATCGCAGAACGTACAGAACGCAGGCCCGCGTGATGGCCAAAGGGGCATTCAGGTTGTGTTGGCCTGCGGGGCTGGTCCCTGAAAAATCAATGCGCAGGCGCTTTGTGGCGGGATCGGGGGAAACCTGCACCATGACAACGCACCCATTGTCGTGGATGACGCTGGCGGACCCTGGGCTTTGCTGGCGCAACACAGAGGCCACGTGGTTTTGGGCATTCTCCAAAATAAACCCCATGTAGACATCAACAGTTTGTTGCCCGTAAGTGTCCACAATATCCCGCATGGCCTTGACCCCTGCCCGATTGGCCGCCACGCAGGCCCGCAGGTCCGCCAGATTTTGTCGGATATTTCTGGCGGGATAACGGGCACCAGAAAACAGAGCTTGCATGGCATCCGTCTGGAAGGTTTTTTGATCCACCAGTTTTTGCGGGGGAATCAGGACGCCTTCTTCGTCAATATGAACACTGTTGGCGGGCATGGATCCCGGGGTGATCCCCCCCACGTCGGCATGATGGCCGCGGCTGGCGACAAAATAACGTACGGTGCCTTCGATAAAAACGGGGGTAATCACGGTGATATCAGGCAGGTGGGTGCCCCCATGATAGGGATCATTGGTCACAAAAGCATCCATGGGGTTCATGGAGAGTCCGCTGGCCAACACAGCCTGAACACTGGCCCCCATAGAGCCCAGATGCACGGGAACATGGGGCGCATTGGCAATCAGATGTCCCTGGGCGTCAAAAACGGCGCAGGAAAAATCACGGCGCTCTTTGATGTTGACGGAATGGGCGGTTTTGGCCAAGGTTTCCCCCATATCCTCAGCCACCGCGGAAAACAGGTGGTGGAAAATTTCCAAAAACGCCGGATCGGCATGAGTGAGAGGGGGGCGCAGGTCGTGGTGACCTTGCCCCCGAACATCGTTTAAAAGAAGGCCGCCGGTGTCATCGGCCACGGCCATCCAGCCTGCCTCGATCACCAAACTGGTGTCCTGATCCACCAGCAAAGCCGGTCCGGCAATGCTTTGGCCAGGGTTTAACGAGGGCAATTCATACAGGGGCGCCCGGTGCCATTGTCCTTTGCTGTAAAGGCTGTGATGGTCCATGGGGGGTAAATTTTGATTCAGCGTTTTTTTCTGAACCAACGCTGGGGGCACGGGGTCATGACGGGCCTCAACAAGAATCCCCTTCAACATCAGGGTCGCATCAGTGTCAAAGGCACCAAACAGGGCGCGGTGCTGCCGGTGAAAGGCATCGTTCACGTCCTCTAGGGTATCATGGGGATTATAGGGAATGTCCAAACAGGTATCGCTGCCCTGATCATGCATTTGCAGGGTGGCGGCAATGTGAATGGGGCTGTGGGGGGGCAGGTGAAGGGAGAGTTTGTTTTCCGCCACCGCCGCCAAGGTTGTGTAATGATCGAAAAGGTCTTTGGTGCTGGCCTGTGAAAGGGGCACAGACAGATAACGGGATTCCAGAACCGATTCAGGGGCAATGCCCATGCCAAAGGCGGAAAGAACACTGGAAAACCGGTGGATCAGAACCTTTTTCATGCCCAAAGCCTCGGCCACCAGACAGGCATGCTGACCCGCCGCACCGCCAAAGGCGCACAGCGCATACTGACGCACATCAAAACCCCGTGCCACCGATAATTTATGAATGGCCCGCGCCATGGCATGCACGGCAACATCCACAAAACCGGCGGCCACGGTGGCCAAATCTTTGGGTGTGGTTGTGTCCCCCGAACAGAGAATCAGGGTGGACAAGGCGGCTTCTGCCGCGTCTTTATCAAGGCCTTCGTTGTGGTTTTTGCCAAAGATACGGGGAAAAAAAGCGGGCTGGATTTTCCCCAAAACCACATTGGCATCGGTTAAGGTTGCTGGCCCCCCGTTACGGTAACAGGCAGGTCCGGGTTGGGATCCGGCAGAATCGGGGCCCACGATGAACCGTCCCTCTGTGATGTGCAGGCAAGATCCACCGCCGGCGGCAATGGTATCAATGGCCAGCGTGGGGACAGACAGCGGCATGCCATCCACCATGGTGTGATAGCGACGATCAAGGCGCCCATCAAAACGCGCCACATCGGCCGACGTGCCCCCCATGTCAAAGGTGATGATTTTGGGCAGTCCAGCGGCGCGGGCGGCCTCAATGGCCCCAAACAACCCACCGGCAGGGCCCGAAAGTAAGCTACGCGCCCCCCGAACGTTAGAGGCATCCGCCAGTCCCCCGTGGGACTGCATCAGTCTGAGGGGGACGTTATCAATGGTTTCGTCTTTTCTTAAGGAACGGACATAGGACGCCAAAGCGGGGCTCAAATAGGCCTCCAGCAGGGTTGTGCTGGCGCGGGCCCACCATCCGGATTGCGGGGCGATCTGGTGGGAAAAGTACACGTGACTGAAACCGGCCTCTCTGGCCCATTCCCCCACCATGAGTTCATGTTTGGGGTTTTTCACGCTGTGGATCAGACAGATGGCAACGGCGGCGCAATCGGTGTTGTCTTTTAGGGTTTTCAGGGCTTTTTTGGTGCCCTCCTCATCCAGCGGCAGAATTTCTGTCCCCCGAGCGTCCAAACGCCCCTGAATTTCCAAAACGTCCTCATGAATATGGGATCGATTTTGAATATGGCGGGCAAACAGGGATGGTCTGGCTTGATCCCCGATGCGTAGGGCTGATCCAAATCCGGCGTTGGTGATGAAAATCACGGGTGACCCTTTGCGCTCTAACAACGCGTTGGTGGCCAGCGTGGTGCCCAAACGAATGTCTGTGAGGTTGCGGGTTTCTGAGAGGGGATTCAAAAGACGAATCCCCTCAATCAACGCATGGGCGTAATGATCGGGATTGTCAGACAGGACCTTTTTGACCTCGATCGCCCCATCATCATGAATGCACACAATGTCCGTAAAGGTCCCCCCGCGATCGGCCAATATGCGCATATTATCAAAACCTTAATGGGTTTTTGCGGGTTTTGGGCGGGGTTTTTTTTCGGTTTCCCCATCGCCGTGACCTGACAGAACCTTGATGGGCTCGCTTTTGCCCTCGATCACGTCATCGTTGATGACGATTTCGTGAACGTCCTTCATATCGGGCAGGTCAAACATGGAATCCAGCAAAACGGCCTCCATAATGGAACGCAGACCGCGGGCGCCGGTTTTGCGCTTGTTGGCCTTTTTGGCAATGGCCGTTAACGCGGATTCCGTGAAGGTTAAGACCACGTTTTCCATTTTGTAAAGCTCTTGATACTGCTTGACTAGGGCGTTTTTAGGCTCGGTTAGGATTTGAATCAGGGCCTTTTCGTCCAGATCCTCCAGCGTGGCAATCACCGGCATACGGCCAATGAATTCCGGAATCAGGCCATATTTGACCAAATCTTCGGGCTCAACCTCTTTCATGACATCGCCGACGCGGCGTTCATCGGGTGCGCGAACCTCGGATCCAAAGCCAATGCCGGATCCCTTGCCCCGCTGGGATATGATTTTGTCCAGTCCTGAAAACGCCCCACCACAAATAAACAGAATGTTTGAGGTATCCACCTGCAAAAATTCCTGCTGCGGGTGTTTGCGTCCCCCTTGGGGTGGGACAGAGGCAACGGTGCCTTCCATCAGTTTTAGCAAAGCCTGCTGCACGCCTTCGCCGGACACGTCGCGGGTGATGGAGGGGTTGTCGGATTTGCGGGAGATTTTATCCACCTCGTCAATATAAACAATCCCGCGCTGGGCGCGTTCGATGTTATAATCGGCGGCCTGAAGCAGTTTCAGGACGATGTTTTCCACATCCTCCCCCACATAACCGGCCTCGGTTAGGGTTGTGGCATCGGCCATGGTAAAGGGCACATCAATAATCCGCGCCAACGTTTGGGCCAGCAGGGTTTTTCCGCAGCCCGTGGGACCAATCAGCATAATGTTGGATTTGGCCAGTTCCACTTCGCTTTGGGATCCGGCGTGGCTGATGCGTTTGTAATGGTTGTGAACGGCCACGGACAAAACCCGTTTGGCCCGCGCCTGACCAATAACGTAATCATCCAAAACCCCCTGAATTTCGCGGGGGGAGGGAACGCCGCCGTCTTTGCTTTTCAGTAAAGGCACACCCGCCTCTTCCCGGATGATATCGGTACACAGATCCACACATTCATTGCAAATGAACACATTGGGTCCGGCAATGAGTTTTTTGACCTCGTGTTGGCTCTTACCGCAGAAAGAGCAATAGAGGGTTTCTTTGCCATCAGTTTTTTTCGACATACAGAACGGGTCCTCGTTTTTTCTCTTATACCTTATACTCTATCCCTATACCCTAACATAGATCTGTTTAGCAAAACCTTAAATGGGGTTTGGTGCAAGCTTTTTCATTTTAAACACATAGGGCACAGGAGGGCGGCGGGGTGGGACAGTTTTCTTTGAAAATCAAGGGGCAAGACGGAAAAAATACCGCACCGAAGCCCGCGGGGCGGGCTGAGGGAGGATGATTTTTTTCGGCTTGGCGCAGCGGACCCCTTGATTTTCAAAGAAAAATGTGTGGGTGGGAGCCGCGTTCGTCGCGTGGGGGAAAAAGCCCCCTACCCCCGCCGCAGCGATTTGTATTTCAGCCGATGGGGGGCCAGCATGTCTTCGCCCAGGCGGGCTTTGGCGTCCTCAACATAACTGGCGTAGTTGCCGGTGTGAAAATGCAGGGCAGAATCCCCCTCATAGGCCAAGATATGCGTGGCAATCCGGTCCAAAAACCACCGGTCGTGGGAAATGATCAGGGCCACGCCGGAAAAATCCAGCAGGGCCTCTTCCAGCGCCCGCAGGGTTTCAATATCCAAATCGTTGGTGGGTTCATCCAGCAGCAATACATTATGACGGGCCTTAAGGATACGGGCCAGATGAACGCGGTTGCGTTCCCCGCCGGAGAGATCCCGCAGTTTTTTTTGTTGATCGGCCCCTTTGAAATGGAACCATGAACAATAGGCGCGGCTGTTGACCTCGCGGTCGCCCAGATCCAGAACCTCGGCGCCGTCGGATATGGCCTGCCAAATGCTATCGTCGTCATTCAGAACATCGCGGGATTGATCCACATAGCCCAAACTGACCTTTTGCCCCACCGTGATGGTGCCGGCATCGGGGGTGGTTTGTCCGGTGATCATGCGAAACAGGGTTGTTTTTCCCGCCCCGTTGGCCCCGATGATGCCCACAATGGCCCCCTTGGGGATGGCGGCAGAAAAGGTATCCATCAGCAGGCGGTCATTTTCAGCCTTGGTGATGGCATCAAGGGTGATGACCTGATCGCCCAACGGCTCGCCGTCGGGGATGATGATCTGAGAGGTATAGGCCTTGGTGTCCCGTTGATTGGCGCGGGATTTTTCAAAGGCCGTCAGACGCGCCTTGCTTTTTTTCATGCGGCCTTTGGGGGATTCATTGACCCAGGCCAGCTCTTCTTCCAAAGCTTTGGAGAGTTTGTTTTCCTGACTTTGTTGATCGTGCAGGATTTTTTGTTTTTGTTTCAGCCATTCTTTATAATTGGCGTGATAGGGGCGAAAGGTGCCCTGATCAATTTCCAAAATCCACTCGGTGATGTTGTCCAGAAAATAACGATCGTGGGTCACCACGATGACGGTGCCGGCATAATCGCGCAGGTGACGCTCTAACCACGCCACCGACAGGGCATCCAGATGGTTGGTGGGCTCATCCAGCAGCAGCATATCGGGCTTTTGCAGCAACAACCGGCACAGGGCCACGCGGCGTTTTTCCCCGCCCGACAGCACGCCCACCTTTTGATCGGGCTCCGGACAGCGCAGGGCGTCCATGGCAATGTCAATGTGGCGGTCCAGATCCCATCCGTCTGCGGCGTCGATTTTTTCCTGCAGATCGCCTTGGCGCTCCAGCAGGGCGTTCATTTCGTCATCGGTCATGTCTTCGGCCATTTTCATGCTGATGGCCTCGAATTCCTGTAGCATGGCGGAAATTTCGCCCAGCCCCTCGGTGGCCACGTCGCGGACGGTTTTGTTTGGGTCCATGTCGGGTTCCTGCGCCAAATAACCCACACGGGCCCCCTTGGCCAAGATGGTTTCCCCCGTAAAATCCGTATCCAGCCCCGCCATGATTTTCAGCAACGTGGATTTCCCCGATCCGTTATGCCCAATCACCCCAATTTTTGCCCCAGGCAAATAGGATAACCAGATGTTATCAAACAACGTTTTTCCGGTTTTCAGGCGTTTCGTCACGCCCTGCATGGTAAAAATATATTGCTCGGCCACGGTGGTTCCTTTGAAAAAAAAGCATGATCAGGTTGACCCCCTCTTTGTGGCATAAAGGCGGGGATATGGGAAGGGGGGAGAGTGGACGGAAGAAGACGGATAATTTCTGCCAAAACCTAACGATTTTTGTCATTCCGGACCAGCGAGCGACAGCGAGCGCCGAGCCGGAACCCAGCGCATATGCCAAAACGCGAAGCGTTTTGTTCTGTGTTCTTAAACGATCAAGGCAAAAGGCTACGCCTTTTGACAGTGGCGCTGGATACCGGATCATCGGTCGCTGCGCGCCCTTGTCCGGTATGACGATGAACGTGAGGGGGGCAACTTAAATAAAATTCTTGACAGATATATATATATAGATTAGCCTAAATGTAATGACATAGTCTCTGCTCCCCCTCGGGACAGAACTTGGAGGTTTGCGCAACTTTGCGTTTAAATCGTTATGATTTCTTACAAACCTCCGGATCAAACCGAGGGATGTGAAACTATGTCATGCTCATGCTCACTTTACCAACCCCGAGTAAGGGGCACCTGACATGAAAATTCAATCTTCAGATGATGTCAAAAAGACTTTTTGCCTATCGTTTGATCACCGCCTTCGCCTTGAGGGCCCAAAAACATTGAAATTATTTACATTATTTCATGGGTTACATTGGGAGCTTACTAGTTCCGAATCCGAATCCGAATCCGAATTTGTCAAATTCGAATATTTCTGGGGACCAGATGGTACGCTTGTTACTCTGAGTTTCAGAGTAATATTGGGAAGCGAAGAAGTAACTAAGTTTCTGGATGATTTCCAGAAACTTATACCCCCTAATTGTTTAGTCCCTCAATCTTGTGGTATTCTGTATGAAAGTATCAAGGAGGTTGATTTATGGGCAGTGTACACCATGCTAACGCCAAGACGACGGTTCGCGTTCGAAAAGAAATACAAGAGTCTAAAGAGAGCATCGCTAAATTAG
>CANGYM010000033.1 GCA_947458145.1 Alphaproteobacteria bacterium
AAACTGGCCGAACAGATTGCCCCGTCCCAAGCCAGCGTTTTGATCACAGGCGAATCCGGAACCGGAAAGGAAGTCATCGCCCAATTCATCCACAGCAAAAGCAAACGCGCCGATCAAAATTTTATTTCCGTCAACTGCGCCGCCATTCCAGAAAATCTGTTGGAATCGGAATTGTTTGGACATGAAAAGGGTGCCTTTACCGGCGCCGTAGCCAGACGCGTGGGAAAATTCGAGGAAGCCAACGGCGGCACCCTGCTGCTGGATGAGGTCACGGAAATGGACCCCCGCCTGCAGGCCAAATTGCTGCGGGCCATCCAAGAAAGAGAGATTGACCGTTTGGGCGGATCCCAACCGGTGAAAATTGACATCCGCCTGATTGCCACATCCAACCGCGATATGATGGAGGCGGTGAAAGATGGAACGTTTCGGGAAGACCTTTATTTCCGCCTGAACGTCTTTAACCTGCAAATCCCGCCCTTGCGGAAACGTCCGCAAGACATTGCGGTTTTGGCCGATTATTTCATCAAAAAATATGCCGCCGCCAATGGCCTGTTGCCGCTGCCTTTGTCGGATAAGGCCCTGGCCAAGCTGGAACATTACCACTGGCGCGGCAATGTTCGGGAACTGGAAAACGCCATGCATCGGGCGGTTTTGCTGGCAGAGGGGAACAAAATCGAAGAAGCCGCCATCATGATGACCAGCGACCTGTTAAAACTGGCCGAAGAGCGGGACGATGATCTGGATGCCATGGTCACCAGTCTGGACGCCGCTGCCCAAGCTGGCAGCGATAACCCCCTCATCGGGCGCACGGTGGCGGATGTTGAGCGGGATTTGATTTTAAACACGTTGGATCACTGTCTGGGCAACCGAACCCACGCCGCCAATATTTTGGGGATTTCCATTCGTACCCTCAGAAACAAACTGAAACAGTATGAGGACGAGGGGCTGAACGTGGCGCGGGCGTAACCTTGGCCGTTTAATAAAACGACGCCCTGAGCAGCAACCGCCCATACTCTGTTTGCGGGCCCGCGAAAAAGGCGGGGGCGGGTTGATATTCGACGGTTTTCCCGTTTTTCAAAACCAAAACATCATGGGCCATGGATTGCACCACGCGCAGATCATGGCTGATGAACAGATAACTCAGACCCAGCGATGTTTGCAGATGTTGCAAAAGCGAAATGATATGACGGCGGGTCAGGCTGTCCAGCGCCGATGTGGGTTCATCCAAAATCAAAACATCAGGATCCGTCATCAGGGCCCGCGCAATAGCCACGCGTTGACGTTGCCCGCCAGAGAGTTGGTGCGGCCAAGCATAAAAAAAGTCCGGCGGCAACTGCACACGTTCCATCATGGCCAACACGTCCTGTTGTGTTTTTTCTGGCGCCGCTTGCATCAAAGAGGACCCCACCGTTTTTCGGGGATTCAGCGACGCAAACGGATCCTGAAACACAATCTGAACCCGTGGGCGCTGCTGGCGCAGGGCCTTGGGGGCCAGGGCATCCCACCGCTGATCCTTCACCCAAATTTCCCCTTGGGAGGGTAGGGTCCGCAGCAAAGCAAGGGCCAAGGTGGATTTTCCCGATCCGCTTTCCCCCACCACCGCCAACGTATGGCTTTTTTTCAGCGTGAAAGACACCTGATCCACCAAAGGGGGGCCCAAGCGCTTTCGCCAAAACGTTCCTGATTGGGGCAAAGACACCGACAGAGCCTTGGCCGCCATGGCTATGGGTGCATCCTCTGACACAGGGGGCGGCACCAAATCCTGATAAACAGACAGCAATTGACGGGTATAGGGCTGCTGGGGATCCGCAAAAAGGGTTTCTGTGGGCTGAACTTCGATGATTTTGCCCTGATGCATGACACAGGTCACGGCGGCCATTTTCCTAACCAGCGGCAAATCGTGACTGATCAGCAGCAGGGCCATGGTGTATTTTTCCTGCAGGGTCTGTAAAAGATTTAAAATTTTTTCCTGACTGTAAACATCCAGCGCGGTGGTGGGTTCATCCGCAATCAGCAACCGTGGGCGATTCAGCAAAGCCATGGCAATAACGGCCCGCTGGCGTTGCCCCCCCGACAGTTGGTGCGGATAGCGGGATAAAATGTGCGGCAGAGCGTGCAAATCAACATCATGCAAAACATCCATGATGCGCCTTTTTTTCATTTCAGGCGAAAGGTTTGGCTGATGCAAATCAAGCGATTCTTTCATTTGCTTCCCAAGGACTTGCAGGGGATTCAGGGCGGACTGGGGTTCCTGAAACACAAAGCCGATGTCCCCGCCCCGAACCCCGCGAAGGCTTTTGAGAGGCAGGGTGAGGAGATTCTGGCCCTCAAAAACAACCTCCCCCGTATAGGGGGATGTCAGGCCATCATCCAACAGCCGAAGCACAGCACCGGCGGTTAGTGTTTTCCCCGAACCGCTTTCCCCCACCAGAGCAACACATTGCCCAGGCAGAACATCAAAGCTGACGTCATGCACCAAGGGCTGCCCTAAGGTGACGGACAATCCACGAACAGAGAGCAGGGGGGCAGAGGTCATGGCAGAACTTTGAACGTCCTGCCTGCGTTGGGGGCCTCAGGATCGGGTTCAAAAGAAAACGACAGGGTGTTTTTTTTGCCGGTGACAAGGTTTTTTAGGCCCTGAAAAAACGCACGACCCTGTGACTGAAAATTTGGATTGTCCTTAACGAAGCTTTCCTCAAGCGCACTCAGGCGGTTGGTGGCAAGGGTTACGGCCTCTGCCTCGGATACACCGGCCTCTTTGGCAAAATAACTTAGCCAGACTTTCATAAGGCCCAAATCCTTAAACGCGCTGGCCATCCCTTCTGCCTTAAGGGACGTTAAGGCGTCAAAAGGCTGGGGCGAAACAGGATCTTGGCCTTTGCGCCATGCGTCTATGGTTTCTGTCACACCCCGAAGCAGGGCGCGATTGGACAGGTCAAAAAGACCCGCCACATACCACCGGTCCATATAAAGCCACTGATCAAGAGAAGGGGTTTTCAGACTAAGGTCCACCGCCACCCCTGTTTGGGGCAGTTTGTTCAGAAGAAACAGAGCAAAATCCTCTTTTTGAACCCCCAAAGATGTCCGCAGATTTCTTTTAAAAGCCTCCAGTTGGGCGGGGGCCGCTTCACCGGCCAGAAATAAACTGGCCAATTCCAAACGCCCCCCCCGAAATTGCCCTTGCTCGATCTTCAGATGGGACAAACGCACATCCCGCAGCCCCACCGTCAGCAATCCTTGGTCCGTTGGGGTCGAAAGGGAGATATTGGTGATGATGGTGGATAAATCCCGCGCCACCGCAATGGTTTCGGCGTAAAGGACTGTTTTGTTTTCAGACCCTTTTTTTTGAACATCGGTGTAGAGATTTTTTAAAACGATCTTGCCGTCGTCCAGACGGATGCCATCAAAGGTCACCTTGCTGCCGGTGCTTTTTTCAAACTGGTAAAGGATGGCCTGAACCACGGGATAGGCGGGATGGGATACCTTTTGAATTTGCCTAACCACGAAAAAAAGGGCCACAACAGCCACCACAGCCAAAACCCCCAAAACAATTTTTCGGGGTGTGATTTTTATGGATTTTCCTTTAATTTTTAACGCCATAGCCCTGTTTCCATCCTCTGTAACACAACGCCCATAAAACAACGGTAACCCCAAACACCACCAAAACCCCTAAGTTCACATCGCCATCGTTGTGTCCTGTCATGGCATAGCGCATGCCATCAATCATGTAAAAAATGGGATTAAAATCAATCATAAAGTGCCAAGCTGGGTCCAGATTCTGAACCGAATAGAACGTGCCCGATAAAAACGACAGGGGGGCCACCACAAAATTGGTAACGGTGGCGACGTGATCAAATTTTTCGGCCCACATGCCGGTTAAAACCCCCACCAGACCCATGGAAATCCCCCCAAAAATCGTGTGAAATGCCAGAATTTCAGGATGGTGTATCGAAAGCGGAACAAAAGCCATCATGGCCAAGGCCACACTCAGGGACACCAGAACCCCCCGCGTCATAGCCGCGGCGGCCATGGCCAAAAGGAAACCCGAGGTACTGATGGGGGCCAGCAACAGATCCACCAAACACCCATTCATTTTGCTGATGATCAGGGAAGATGACGAATTGGCAAAAGCATTTTGCAGCAGTGCCATCATGATCAGGCCCGGGGCCAAAAATTCTGGAAAACTCAGCCCCCCAACGGTTGTTTGATCAGAATGGTGCAGGGCCACCTGAAACACCGTTAAAAACAACAATGTGGTGACCATGGGGGCCACCATGGTTTGCATCCAAACTTTGATAAAACGGCGTGTTTCTTTTTGGTAGAGAACCCAAATTCCCAAGAGATTGGTCATAATGGCCTTTTGATGACGATAGAATCTTTTCACCAAAGATCATGACGTTTTCCCCGCCACTTGGCAAGCGGGAGAATCAAGACGATGCCGCCAAAAGCCCAAGGACTGTTTCCGCCGCCACGGCAGAGGGCCTCTGGGGTGGGTTTGTGGGATACAGGCCCGCGAGGGCCGTTTCTATATTCTGAACCATCTGGCGCCGGTTTTCTGGGGGCAACAGGGCCATCATGGCGTGGGTCAGGTTATCCACCGTGGCATCGTCCTGAATGTATTCAGGGAAAATGGCTTTGTTGGCCAAAATGTTAATCAGGCTGGCGTATTTGACGCGCACCAGTTGCCGCACCAGCCAGGCGGTGATGGGGGAAACACGGTACGTCACCACCGTGGGCACCCGCGCCCAAGCCAGTTCCAAAGTGATGGTGCCAGAGGCCGCCAACGCCAAATCCAAAGAGGCCAACGTTTCGGTTTTTTTCGCCGGATCATCAATGATGTCAACCGGTGTTGTCCAGTGGGCGAGGGCATCGTTCAAACGCGCCGCCACCGAAGGGGCGGCCAACATGACAAAGGATGCATCGGGCCTCTCTGCGGCCAAGCGTGCGGTCACATCCTGAAACAATGGCAAAAGAGCCTTCAGCTCTTGGCCACGGCTGCCAGGCAGCAGGCCAATGCGCAAAGGCGCGGTGTCCTGTTTGGAATGTTTTTTGGGCAGCTCTGTTTCCAAAACCGGATGCCCCGTGCAGGTGGTGAGCAGGCCATGAATGGTAAAATAGGGGGGTTCAAAAGGATAAAGGCACAGCAAATGATCCACGGTATGGGCCAATGTTTTGGCGCGGTATGCCTTCCAAGCCCACACAGACGGGGCAACGTAATGCACGAGCTTGCCTTTAATTTTTCCCTGGTCTCTGGCTTTTTTTAGCTTCTTCATAATCCTGAGTGTGAAGTCCGGCGCATCCACACTGATGACCATATCGGGATTCAGGCCAAGGATGGTTTTTGTGGTTTTTCGGATAATGCGTAAAATTTTTGGGATATGGGGCAGAACCTCAGCCAAGCCCATCACATTCAGATCCTTTTGATCTTGCCACGTTTGGCATCCCGCCGCCCGCATCTGGGGGCCGGTGACGCCGTAAAAGGTGAAAGCCCCCGGGGTCCGTTCCTGCAGTTCCCGAATCAAATGGCTGGCAATGGTATCGCCGGAAGTTTCACCCGTTAAAATCACGATGGTTTTCATAGGCAGGTCACAAACATGCCCTCGGCATCGGCCAACGCGATGACCTCTGGCTGATCCAAAATCAGGGTTGCGCCCAAACGCAGGGCCACCCCCCCCACATCAGCCTGAACCATGCTTTTCAGGGTTTCTTGGCCGATGGTGGGCATATCCAATCGTAAATCCTGACCCCGTTTTGGGGATTTCACCAGAACCGCCCTGTGCTTTCGTTTTTTTTGGGTATAGGGGGATAGCCGGTGAATCAGGGCATCGGTGCCCTCGATCCCTTCGATGCCAAGCACTTGGCCTTCGCGGACAATCACGGCTTGCCCCATGTCAAAATCGGACAGGGCCGCCAGCACGTCAAACCCCAAATCAATATCCTGTTGGGTGGCCTTGCTGGGCTTATGTTTCCCCAAAATTGGGGTTTGCGGGGTTAAATCAGGCCGCACGGTGTGGGCCCCCACAACGGCAATGTTGTCTTTTTCCAGCTCTTCCACCAGCAAACACAACAGGGCGTTATCGCCCCGCGTTCGGCGCAGGGCCAGTTTGGCCAAAACCTTTGCGCCCCGAAAATCCACCGCCACATCCGATAAATTGGGGCGCTGCATGGCGCCGGCAAAGACCACTTGGCCCACATGAAACTGTTTTAACGTATCCACAATGCGCTGGATTTTTCCCATGGGCAACACGACGTGGGGCATGTCCAGATGGGGCAGGGCAGGGGGGGGCTGCCCCTCAAAACTGATCACGACACACCCCTGTGGCCCCAGATGGCTGGCGAGCAGGGCGGGCAAGGATCCCTGTCCGGCCAAAATGGCGGTGATGGCTTTATCCATGATTCACCTTTCGCAGGACCAAAGTTTGCCAGCGTTCATTGACAAAACCCCGTTCATGCCGCAATCCAAACGCCGCGAAGACACGCCGCAGGCGGGTTTGTTGATAGGTGTAAAACCCACTTAAAATCAAATATCCCCCGATATGCACCATGCCAGAGAGATCTTTGGCCAAGCGAAACAAAGGACCCTCCAGGATATTCGCAATGACCAGATCGTGTCGCGGCAAAAACGTGTGTGTGTCTGCGCAGCGTGCAAAGGCTATGGTTTTCAGCGGGACATGATTCAAACGCCGGTTATGATGGGATTGGGCGATGGCATGGGGGTCAATGTCCGTGCCCATGATGGGGGTTTGGGGCCATAGTTTGGCCGCGGTTAACGCCAAAATCCCCGTACCCGTTCCGATATCGGCCACGTTTTGGGGGCGAAAGGCGTTCTGATGCAGATGAAAAAGGGCCTGAAGGCACCCCAGCGTGCTGCCGTGACGGCCCGTGCCAAAAGCGGTGGCCGCGTCAATCCGCAGGCGGTGTTGATAAAAGCGCGGGGTCTTTGGGCCGTGGGTCGCCTCGATAATCAGGGGGCCGCAGGCAATGGGGGGGAAGGAGCGCTGGTTTTCGGTGACCCAGTCTCTGGGTGTTAAGGTTTCTGTGGCCACCACGGGGCAGGGCCCCCAGCCAAGGGCGGTGAAGAGGACATCCAAGTCTGTCCCAACATCCTCTGGGACCCAAGGCGTATGCCGCAGGGCCGTGATGCGAAAATGGGTGTCTTCCTCATTCAGGGCGAAACACATGGTGGCATCGGCGCGTTGGCTGAAAAAATCCTCCACAGTGGGGGCCTGATCTGCCGGAACATCACAAAAAATTTGATACAAAGTCGGGGTCATATTGCCAAAGTGCTGTTATGGCTTTATAAGGGGAGCGCCGAAGAAACCCAAGGAAAAAAGATAGTCATGATTGATCCCCGTTTTTTTCCCAAAAAAAACAGCATTGCGCTGGCGGAGATTATCGCAGCCACGGGGGTGACGGTTGCGGATACGATCCCGCTGACGCTGAATCTAAGCAATGTGGCCCCCATTTCCCATGCCGGCCCCACGGATGTGACGTTTCTGAGCAATCGAAAATACGTCCAGCACTTGGCCACAACGCAGGCGGGGGCCTGTTTTGTTGAGGCCGATTTGGCCCACGCCCTGCCCCAGTCTACGGTGGCTTTGGTGACGGATCAGCCCTATTTGGCCTATGCCAAAACGGCGGGTTTGCTGTATCCCGCGCCGCCGTATCCGCAGGAATCTTTTCAGCATCCTTCTGCCGTTGTGGCGGATGGGGTGGTGATGGGAAAGGCCTGTATGATCGGCCCCCAAGTCATCATTGAAAAGGGGGCCCGCATTGGAGATCACACCGTCATCATGGGCCAAGCCTATATCGGTGAGGGGGTGAAGCTGGGATCGTTTTGCTGGGTGTTTCCCCAGGTCACGGTGACCCATGCCCTGGTGGGGGATCACGTGGTTTTGCATTCGGGGGCCCGCATTGGGCAGGCCGGCTTTGGTTTTGCGCCGTCGTTTGATCATGGCGTGGGGCCCACAAAAATCCCGCAGTTGGGTCGGGTGATTTTAGAGGACCATGTGGATATTGGCGCCAACACCTGCATCGATCGGGGATCCGGCCCTGATACGGTGATTGGGCGCGGCACCATGATCGATAATTTGGTGCAAATTGGCCATAACGTCACCATTGGCGAAAACAGCATTATTGTTTCGCAGGTCGGGATTTCCGGCAGCACGGCCGTGGGTCATCATGTCCATATTGGGGGGCAGGTGGGGGTTATTGGACATATCACCATTGGCCATCACGTCAAAATTGCCGCCGGCAGTGGCGTGATGCGCAATGTTCCCGACCATCAATCCGTGGGGGGGCGCCCCGCCATGCCGATGCGGGAGTTTTTAAAGCAAATCGCCTATTTAAAAAAGATGATGTCGTGAAAAAGGGCAGGGGCCAAAGGTGTCAAAATGTGTTAAGAATCTTGACAAAAATGATCTGCGCCCATACAGTCATGGCCTCATAACCCTCAATGATTGTGTCTGTTTGGGCATTTAGGAACATTTTCTCATGACAAAACTTCTTTTGCCGCGCGCCACTGCGGCTTGGCTTGTTGACAATACGCGTTTAACGTTTCGCCAAATTGCTCAGGTGGCTGGCCTTCATGAATTGGAAGTGCAGGCTTTGGCCGACGGTGAAGGGGGCGCCCTGTTGCATCCTGTGAACCCCATTGCCAACGGACAGATCACATCAGAGGAAATTGCTCGCTGCGAGGCGGATCCCGCCGCCCATCTTCAGCTGAGAGACAATCCCTTAATGACCCAAAAAACCAAGAAAAAAGGGGCAAAATACACCCCCATCAGCAAGCGCGGCGATAAGCCCGATGCCATTGCATGGCTGGTGAAATTTTATCCCCAGATGCCTGACAGCCAGATTTCAAAACTGATTGGCACCACCAAAAACACCATTTCCAAAATTCGGGACCGCACCCATTGGAATATGCAAAACATTAAACCCCAAAATCCTGTGGACATGGGCTTGTGTTCCTTTGCGGATCTGAACGAAATTACCAAAAAGCTGGTTCCCGCCATCGTAGAAACGGGTCCCGATGCGATCGAATACCCCTAACCGGTAACGTCATGGGCAGAAAAACATACAAAAAACTTTGGATGGCTGGGACAGGGGCCGCTCTTGCCTTGGCCATTGTTCTGTATGCCATCATTGTTACCCTTCGCCCGACCGTTTCGGAATACGGCCTGCCCACAGAGACACTGTCCATCGGCAAGAACAATACCCTGACTGTGGAGATTGCTGATTCAGACGCATCCCGCGCCAAGGGATTGATGATGCGGACGTTTTTGCCACAGGGCCAAGGGATGCTTTTTGTCTGGCCCGAAGAGGCCCCCCGCACCATGTGGATGAAGGATACCTTTATTCCCCTCGATATAATTTTTATGGATGGCCAAGGGAAAATTGTGGGCATTGCCACTCAGGCCGTACCCCATGATTTATCCCCCTTGGGGACGGATCGCCCCGCCCGTTATGTTTTGGAGGTGCCCGCTGGAGACGCCAACCGTCTTGGGCTGGCTGTGGGGCAAGTCCTTGATCTGCCCTGATGTTCCAAAAACTTACGTCTCTTTTAGGGTCGCATAAGGTTTTTGAACCCCAAGCCGTGGATCAGGCATGGCTGCAGGATCAGCGGGGCCGTTTCACCAGCACCCCTTTGGCGGTGGTGTTTCCCCATAGCCAAGATGACGTTGTGCGTTTGGTGCGGTTTTGCTGTGATCAGAACCTTTCTGTTGTCCCCCAAGGCGGCAACACCGGTCTGGTGGGGGGGGCCGTGGCGGGCGGAGATCGCCAGATTCTGGTTAATTTTTCCCAGATGAATCGGATTCGGGCCCTGTACCCGCAGGATCGCGTTGTGGTGGCTGAGGCAGGCTGCACCCTTCTTCAGATCAATGATGCGGCTGGGGCGCATGGCCTCAGGTTTCCTTTGGGCCTGTCGGTGGCAGATCGCTGCCGTCTGGGGGGAAATATCGCCACCAACGCCGGCGGGATCAACGTGCTGCGCCATGGCATGACCCGTCACCTGATTTATGGGGTTGAGGGGGTTTTGGCCGATGGCACACCCCTGCATCATCTGGTGCGCGTGCCCAAAAACAATGTGGGCTTTGATGTGGCGCAGCTGTTTATCGGCACGGAAGGGACCTTGGGCCTGATCACAGCGGCCAGTTTGAAATTGGTGAGTTTGCCGCAAAACACGCTCAGTGTGATGGTGGGTTGTCAGGATCTTGTTTTTGCCACATCGCTGTTGCATCGTCTTTTGGGAGAAACCGCTGATAATGTGGAATCTTTTGAAATCATGTCCCGCGAAGCCTTGGATTTGGTGGTGCAGCATCGGGGTATTGCTGTTCCCCTGAAAACCAAAGCGCCGTGGGTCATTTTGACACAAATCATTTTGCCCCACTTTGTGAATCCTCAGCAGGTTCTGCCAGCCCTGACAGAATCCCTGAAGGCGGATGATGTGGCCGTTGCCATGACGCAGGAGGATCAAGAAACCCTCTGGTATCCCAGACGGGAATTGCCATGGGTTCAGGGCCCCAGCATTAAGAACGATGTGGCTGTTCCCCTGTCGGAATTGCCGTCTTTTTTGGAAACCACCCAAACGCTTTTGGCGCGTGCTGTCCCCGGGATTCGGCCCATCATTTTTGGGCATTTGGGGGATGGCAATTTGCATTATAATCTTTTGCCGCCTTTGGGGCAGGCGCCTGAGACTTTTTTGGATCAGGCCCCTCAGCTGCATGATCTGGTTTATACGCAGGTGATGCGTCATCATGGGTCCATCAGCGCCGAACATGGGTTGGGCAGAATCAAAAAAAACCTTTATCAACAATATGCGGATTCGGGAGTCTTGAGCGCGACCCAGCGGATCAAACAGATCATGGATCCCCATCATCGATTGAACCCAGAGCTTTAGGATATGAAACGTTTCTTTTTGGTTTTGATGGGTTTTTGTCTTGCGCCCCAAGAGGGCAGGGCCGCCCCTGAGGGTTTGACTTTTCACGATGCTTGGACCGTGCCCTATGCGGCAGAAGAAAAACCAGAATATCATATTTATGGGATTATGAGCAATCTCACCCCCCAAAACGATGTTTTATTACGGGCGGAAACGCCTTTGGGGAAAGCCATTGTTTTTGAGAGCCTACTTTTTGCCCCGCAAAAAAACCAAAAAACACCCCTGACCACCGTTGAAACGCTGGATATTCCCGCAGAGCAGGTGATGTTTTATGATCCAGGACGTATCCGCTTAACCCTAAAGCAACCTGTAAAAGTCTTAAAAGTGGGGGATACGTTTCCTTTAACGCTGACGTTTCGCCGCGCAGGGATCATAAAAACCACCGTTGAGGTGAAACGTTGCTGCGAAGACAGCCCTGCTTCGGCCCCAGAAGACAACGGCAGATGATGCCGTTTTGTTTTTTGATGATGTTTTGGCAAAGAACAGTCTGAAAAAACCGTTTTGTCAGAGCGTCTGCTGCGCCCCTTGTTTTTTCCTTGCACGCACCCTATATCATGCGGGGAAAGGATGAAAACCATGACCACCGTTGTTGCCGTTCGCAAGGGAAAAGATATTGTTATCGCTGCCGATGGGCAGGTGTCCTTGGGCCAGACCATCATTAAAAACAATGCCAAAAAAGTCCGCCTGCTGGCCGATGGCAAAGTGATCGTGGGATTTGCCGGATCCACCGCCGATGCCTTTACGTTGTTTGAGCGTTTGGAGGCCAAACTGGAAAAACATTCCGGCCAACTGATGCGGGCGTGTGTTGAGCTGGCCAAGGATTGGCGCACAGACCGTTATTTGCGGCGCCTAGAGGCCATGATGCTGGTGGCGGATAAACATACGATGCTTTTGCTTTCTGGCACGGGGGATGTTTTGGAGCCCCAAGAAAATGTCATGGCCATTGGATCGGGCGGGAATTATGCTTTGGCGGCCGCTTTGGCCCTGTATGATCAGGATGGAGATGCCAAAAGCATCGCCGAAAAAGCCATGCGCATCGCCGCTGGCATTTGTGTTTATACCAACGATACTGTGACCCTGGAAACCTTGAGTGCTGCATGACCACCGATGCTGATTTAACCCCCAAAGCCATTGTGGCTGAACTGGATCGCTATATTGTGGGACAGGCTGACGCCAAACGCGCCGTGGCCAACGCCCTGCGCAACCGCTGGCGCCGCAAACAGTTGGACGAGCCCTTAAAATCCGAGGTTCTGCCCAAAAATATTCTGATGATCGGCCCCACCGGCGTTGGGAAAACAGAAATTGCCCGCCGTTTGGCCAAATTGGTCAGTGCCCCCTTTATCAAAGTTGAGGCCACCAAGTTCACCGAAGTGGGCTATGTCGGCCGCGATGTTGAGCAGATCATACGGGACTTGGTGGAAATCGCCATTGTGCTGGTCCGCCAAATCAAACGCACAGAAATTTTATCACGGGCCGAGGCTGAGGCTGAAGAGCGGGTTTTGGATGCCCTGGTGGGGGATGCCGCCAGCCATGACACCCGCGAAAAATTTCGCACCATGCTGCGGGAGGGCAAGCTGGACGATCGGGACATTGAGATTGATGTCAAAGATACCCCCTCGGCCATGAAAACCTTTGATATCCCAGGCATGCCAGGGGCCCAGATGGGCATGATGAATCTGGGGGATATCCTGGGGAAATCCTTTGGCGCCCAAACCAAAAAGAAAAAAACCACGGTCCGTGATTCGTACGAGTATTTGATTGCCGATGCCTGTGATGCCCTGATGGATGATGATGACATTATCAAAACGGCCATCAACTGGGTGGAGCAAAATGGGATCGTGTTTTTGGACGAGGTGGATAAAATCTGCGCCCGCTCGGAAATGCGGGGCGGTGATGTCAGCCGCGAAGGGGTGCAGCGGGACCTGCTGCCCCTGATTGAGGGCACGGTGGTGTCCACCAAACATGGACAGGTGAAAACGGATCACATTCTGTTTATTGCCTCGGGTGCGTTTCATTTGGCCAAGCCTTCGGACTTGCTGCCGGAACTGCAGGGCCGTTTGCCCATTCGTGTGGAATTGCAACCCCTGACCCGTCAGGATTTTTGCCGCATCCTTACGGAACCGGAATGCAGCCTGATTAAGCAATATGTGGCCCTGCTGAAAACAGAAAGCGTGGATTTGATCTTTACCGAAGAAGCCATAGAGCGTTTGGCGGAACTGGCCACAGAAATCAATGCCTCTGTGGAAAACATCGGCGCCAGACGTTTGCATACCCTGTTGGAGCGTTTAACGGATGATATCAGTTACAACGCCAACGATCACGCCGGCACGGCCATCACCCTTGATGTGCCCTATGTCAACGAACGTTTGGCATCCTTGGCGAAAAATACGGATCTGAGTCGGTTTGTGCTGTAGGGCTTTACTAAAACCCAATTCTCTGATCATACTTGGACTTGGATTCTAATCAATAACAACAACTGTATCGGCTATTAAATCATGAAGTGTTTGTTTTTTTGTGCTAAAAATAGCAATGAGATAACCAATATAAAAAAGTAGCGCGGAAATAATAGAAACAAAAGTGCGACCAAACGCACGACCAAGCGATACTGAACTGCCATCAGATCGAAGAACTTTCATACTAAGCACAAACTTCCCTGGGGTCGTTTGCCAAGGCGAGCTTATCATGATTGGCCATGTGATAAACCAAAATAGAAACATTATCCCTTTCGCAGTCTTCTCATCTATGCCAGCAGTATTTAAAAAGTAGAATGGTATTATTAAAAATAAACCATCCATTAGATATGCAGCAGCACGGCGTCCAAAACTAGCGTAAATCATACTATTTCTCCCTTATCGGTTCGAATTTATCACGGAATTATTAATGGTAGATAAATGGGTTCCCACATAGTCTCTCAAGTCAATAAAGATTTGGTTATCAAAGAAAAATAAAGAAAGTTTAGACGCGCGTCTTGGCTTTGATCATGGTTTGTTTCAAGGAGGCCTGTGATCCCGCCCCCTGGCAAATGCCCCCCGACAAGGGGGCTAGGCACCCTCAACAGTGCCACGGGCGTGTGTACGATAAACACCCCACGATCCCAAGGGTGAT
>CANGYM010000034.1 GCA_947458145.1 Alphaproteobacteria bacterium
ATCCCGTGTTGTTTCGCGCCAACGGGGTGCCGGTGTATTCTTTGGCCTCGGTGGTGGATGACATTGATTTTGGGATCAGTCATGTCATTCGCGGGGAAGATCACGTGGTGAACACCGCGTCCCAAATTCAACTGTGCGAGGCCATAGGTCACGCCCATCCCACCTATTGGCACATTCCCTTGTTGGTGGATGCCAAGGGCGGCGAGCTGTCCAAACGTTTGGGCAGCCTGAGCATCGCCAGCCTGCGGGACGAAGGGTTTGAGTCCATCGCCATCACGGCGTTGTTGTCGCGCTTGGGGTCCTCTTTGCCCATCATGCCCATGGAGACCTTAAACGCTGTTCTGGGGGCCTTTGATGATACGGCCTATAGCCGGGCCACGCCCCGTTTTGACAGTGACGAGCTGCGTCACCTCAACGCCCGCATTTTGCACAAAACACCCTTTGACGCCGTGAAAGACCGCCTGATCGCCTTGGTGGGTCCGGATGTTGATGAGGCCTTTTGGCTGGCGGTGCGGCCCAATCTGGTGTTTTTATCCGATGCGGTGGGCTGGTGGTCCATGGCGCGGGGGGCGGTGACGCCCTTGGTGGCTGAGGAAGACAGAGCGTTTCTAAAAATCGCAGCAGAGGCCATCCCCCCCCAGCCGTGGGATGCTAACACATGGGGGACATGGACAAAGGGATTATCGGAAACAACGGGCCGCAAAGGCAAAGCCCTGTTTTTGCCCCTGCGCCGCGCCTTAACGGGCCAAGAATCCGGCCCCGACATGCCCGCCCTGCTGCCCCTGATGACCCATAATCAAGTGCGGGATCGGTTGGTGGGGATAGAAAAAATACGGTTGACGTAACGCGTCTTTTTTGATAGTGTAAAATCATGAATCCGTTCCCTAAATATCGCGATAAAAGAACGCGGCTTTTTGCAGAAGGGGTGCGGGTTCCAGAGTTTCAGTCTTTTGAGCGGCAAGCCAAAAAACGCTTACAGATTCTTTGGGCTGCCGTTTCTTGTTCAGGCTTGGCATGCTTGCCTAGCAATCGGTTTGAGGCTTTGGGCGGGGATCGCAAAGGTCAATTCAGCATCCGGATTAACGAAAAATGGCGGATTTGTTTTGTGTGGCCAGAGGGAGAAAACCAGCCCTATAACATTGAAATTGTGGATTATCATTAAAGGAGATGCCCATGATCCAACGTCCTGTTTATCCCATTCATCCAGGGGAAATTTTGGCTGACGAGCTGGAGGTTTTGAAGATGAGCCCAGCAGAGGCCTCCCGCGCTTTGGGGGTGCCGCCCAATCGGTTATATCAGATTTTATCGGGAAAACGGGCCATCACGGCGGATACCGCCCTGCGGTTGCAACAATGGTTGGGGGCAGAGGCGGCCTTTTGGCTGAACCTGCAAAAACGTTACGAACTGGATCAGGCCGAAGAATCCTGCGGCGAGGCCATCCGTGCCACCGTCCGCCCCAGAGATCAAGCCTTGCATACCCAAATAGCCCCGCAGGGGGTTTCGGTTTAGGGTTGCCGACGTATCCCAGCAATCCCTTTGGGACCAGGGTTCAAGGGGTAAACATCCCCAATGGCTTTTAGGGCGGCGATGGTTTGGCGGCGTTTTTCAAGGGTTTGGGCATCCATTCTGAGGGATTCCGAAGCCGACCCCTTTTTTGCCGCAAGGGGTAAGGAAGATGCAGGGGTTTGTGGCTGAAGGTCCATGAGCATACCTTTTAGGATGTTTTCCTAAAGAATCCTATCACAAACCCCGTAAATATGCCATGAAAAATGCCTTTTCCCCCCTCACACCCGCAAAAAGCCCAGATCATAGACTTGGGGAATGAGGGTTTCGGTGAGGGCGCGATAGGCGGCCTCGAAAGGGGCAAAATCCACGGGGGGGCTGTCCCCCGATGCGTTGCGTTTTTTCAGGGTCCCCCGAATTTGATACCACCCCACATCGGGGCGGTTTAATTTGTATTCTTCCCGCACGGCGTGGGGTGGGGTCTCAGCAAAATAGGCCCGCCACAGGTCCCGCCCTGCATCCAAAACGGCGGCGGCTTCTGGCGATAATGCTTTATCCGCCAGATACTGCACCATAAAATCGGATTCAAAGCGATCGGGGGCACCCACCTCGGCCTCAGTATAGGGGATGAAGTGATTGACGATGCTCCATGTTTTCCCATTCCACACCAACCCATCGGCACTGGCGGTTAGGTTGCTGCCGTTAAACAGCATCCAGATCAGGCAATCGGTTTTAAAATCCTCGGGCAACGGCGCGGTGGGCTGCAAAAACTGGTCACGGTCATTGATCCACGTGGGTTTAATCAGGCGGCGCACAGCAAACACCACAGCGGCCTGCCAGAGGTTTTCGGGGGTGATGTAGAAGCCCCTTCCAATAGCAAAACCAGAAGATAAAACAGTAACTAAGTTCGTTTGTTGAAAATCATTACCAGGACAATTTAACCAAGCAATTCCATCATTGGCCCAACAGGTTGGATTTAATCCCTTAATTTTTGTTGACGGTGTTACTGCATTTGTAAGGGGAACAGACGGTATTTTGTTTGTCACAGGCCGTTTAACCCATGCATTTAAATAAGACGTGTTAGGGAGATTATAAAACGATTTCTCCCCTATAGGATTGGCGTTTTTATCAATCACCTCAACATCAATTTGCGTAATGGGTGTTTTCTTACCCTGCTGATCGGTTTTCCAGATTAAAAATCCTATGGGAAAATTGCCCTTTAGCCCATCAAACGCTTTGGAATGGACAATAAACCCATCCAAAAATTCCCCGTTCCATTGTTCCCTGAATTTTTCAAAATTCGAAGCATTCACATATTTTAATGTGCTGAACATGGCCACGGTGGCGGTGGGGATTTCCTTGGCGATACGTGCCAAAAATTGTGTAAACAACTCATTGCTGGCTTTTCCATAATCTTCCATAGCTGCAGCAGAAAATTTTGTTTTGGCAACACCGGGTTTGTTTTCGTCTCCATGATTACTTGCCTCCGCATAGGGCGGGTTAATCAGCACCAGAATTTTTTTACCACTCGCGATGGCCTGTTGCAGGGCGGGGGGTATTTTGTTTGTCAGGGTATAATCAATCCGCCCATCATCGGTGATGTCATCGTTTAAATAATCATACTGAAACCGCGTGGCGGCGACGCAGGTTTTGGTGGCCCGCATGACGTCCACGTCGGCCTGATCCAAGGTGCTCATGAACACATTGCGGGGGTTGCTGTGTTTGACCTCCAGATTGCCCACGCCGCAGCACATGTCCCACACGATATAATCCCGCTGCCAGTTTTTGCCCAACGTCTCCGCCAGCAGGTCATAGGCTTTATCCACCACATGGAGTGGGGTGTAATACGCGCCCTTAAAACTGCGTTCGTTCAGCGGAATCAAACTGTCGCGGCGTTCCAGCAGATAATTGCGATATTCGGGTTGCGGCGGGCGATGGTAAATGGCCCAGAATTGGCGGTATCCCTCTTTGTTGCCCAATTCGTAGAGTTTCCCGTCCAGCTCGAACACCGGCGCATTATTTTTGTGCAGCAGCTGCGCGGGCAAGTTGTCGTGGGTGGACACGGTGCCGTCACTCATGATATCGGCAAAAAACAGCAGATTGTAATGGTCCTCAGGTATGCCGATGATTTCACGGCCGATCATATCCACCCATTTGTCAAACACCTGTTTTAAATTATCGGGCGTGATTTGGGTGCGGATGATGGTGCCGGATTGAATGGCGGCCTTCACCGTTTTGATGAATTCGTCCTCGTGGGTTTTGATGCTAAAGGATACAAAATGCGTCCCGATATAGGCCGAAACCTGATCCAGCGTTTCTTTGGTATAATTCCGCGCCGATTTCGCCCATTTGATGTCTTTCCTTTCCAGCAGAGGCATCACGTCCGCTGTTTTCATCAACGCGGCCTTGGCTGTGTCAATCACCCCCAGAAACGGGGGGATGCTTTCGCCGTTCTCCCTGTATTCATGCACATAATGCAACAACTGCGTGAACATCTCATAACTGGACGTGGGTTTCAATTTGGCCTCGAACCAAATTTCATCGGTGAAAATATCCACCAGTCCCTTTTTATATCCTTTCAGGCCCAGGGCTTTGATATAAATGTCTTTAACGTCTTCTTCGGTTTTGGCGGTTTTTAGATTCTGATACAAATTCATGCAGGGCAACCTTCATTAAAAAAACCCCTGCATTATGGCCGCGAAGGCAGGGAGGTGTAAAGGGTGGATAGTGCTGTTATTTCTCCCCCCCCTTGACCATAACGCCGGAATCCGTCATGGTCAGGGGGTTTCAAACCTTTATTCCATGATGTTATGAAATCACGTGTCAGAAAGGCCATTTTTCCTGTGGGGGGGCTGGGGACTCGCTTTTTGCCGGCCACCAAGGCCATGCCCAAGGAAATGTTGCCCATTGTGGATAAACCGCTGATTCAGTATGCGGTGGAGGAAGCTTGGGATGCGGGGATTGAACAATGCATTTTTATCACAGGCCGCGGCAAGGCCGCCATCGAAGATCACTTTGATTACAGCTATGAACTGCAGCACACCTTAACCGCCCGTCATAAGGTTGAACAGCTCGCCAGTTGCCAGCAATCCATCCCCCATGCGGGCAGTTTTGCCTTTGTGCGTCAACAGGATCCCTTGGGATTGGGCCACGCCATTTGGTGTGCGCGGCATTTGATCGGGGATGAACCCTTTGCGGTGATTCTGGCCGATGATGTGGTGATGAATCCGGGCGGGGCGTCCTGTATGAAACAGATGGTGGCGGCCTACGAAAACTACGCGGGGTCTCTGGTGGCCAGCGTTCTGGTGGATCAAAACGCAACCTCCAGCTATGGGATTCTGGATGTGGAATCTGAGGGGGAGGTGCTGAAGGCCCGCCATGTTGTGGAAAAACCCAGCCCTGAAGATGCCCCCTCTCGCTGGGCTGTCATCGGGCGATATATCTTAGAGCCCGCCATTTTTGATCCCCTGGACCGCGCCGTGCATCATGCCCAAACAACGCAGGGGGAAATCCAGCTGACGGATGCCATCGCAGCCCTGTTGCCCGAAACCCCCCTTTATGGGATAAAGTTTGACGGGGTCAGATACGATTGCGGCAGCAAAGTTGGATTTTTGCAGGCCAACATCGCCTTTGCCCTAGAACGGCCAGAATTGGCAGAACCGCTGAAAACATTTTTAAAGACGTTGGATCTCTAAAGGAAACGTTTATGAACATCGTTGTTGTTGGATCGGGTTATGTGGGCCTTGTGACGGGGGTGTGTTTTGCCGAGCTTGGGCTGCGGGTCACGTGTATGGACCACGATGCAGGGAAAATTGATCGTTTGACCATGGGGGATATTCCCATTTATGAACCAGGTTTGCAGAATCTGGTCCGTTTCAATCAAAAAGCGGGGCGTTTGTCCTTCACCACAGAGGCCGCTGCGTGTATAGGACAGGCCGATGCGGTCTTTATTGCCGTGGGCACCCCCACGCGCAAGGGGGACAACCACGCGGATTTACAGTATATTTTCGCGGCGGCGCGGGACATCGCCCCCCATTTGCGGGGCTATACCACGGTTGTGACCAAATCCACGGTTCCTGTGGGAACGGGTCGTCGTATTGCCTCTGTCATTCGGGATGTGAACCCAGCCGCGTCTTTTGATATGGTGTCCAACCCCGAATTTTTGCGAGAGGGCACCGCCATTCATGATTTTATGCGCCCCGATCGTGTGGTGGTGGGGGCCGAATCGCCTGAGGCCGTAGAGGTCATGCGCCGTCTTTATGAACCCCTGACCCGTCAGGATGTCCCCTTTGTGGTCACCACACTGGAAACGGCGGAAATGGCCAAATATGCCGCCAACGCCTTTTTGGCCATGAAAATCACCTTTATCAACCAAATGGCGGACCTTTGCGAGGTCAGTCAGGCCAACGTGAATGATGTGGCCAAAATCATGGGACTGGATAAACGCATTGGATCCAAATTTCTGCGTGCCGGACCAGGGTACGGGGGATCGTGCTTTCCCAAGGACACCCGCGCTCTGGCGGAAACAGCCCGCAGTTTGGGGGTGGATCTGGGGTTGGTCAGCCAAACTATGACCTATAACGATACCCGAAAACACAAGATGGTGGATCGGATTCTGGCGTCTTTTCAGGGCAGCATTTCGGGAAAAACTTTGGCCATTTTGGGGTTAACCTTTAAACCTGGCACCGATGATATGCGGGATGCGGCCAGTTTGGTGATTGTTCCGGCGTTAAAGGCCGCCGGTGCCCATCTGAAACTGTATGACCCCAAGGGCATGGAGGAAGCCCAAAGCTGCCTAGGCGATGACGCCGGTGAATGGTGTGCCAATGCGCTGGATACCCTCAGCGGGGCTGACGGCGCGGTTTTGATTACCGAATGGGACGAATTTCGCGCCCTGTCCCCCGAAACCATCGCCAAAACCCTGAAATATCCCGTGGTTGTGGATCTGCGCAATGTTTATGATGTTGAATCCATGGCCAGCGCAGGGGTGACCTATACGTCTTTGGGCCGCCCTGTGGCGTCGGTTTTATCCGCCCCTGTGGTGCGTGCCAAGATCGAGGCTTTGTGATGGATAAAAAAACCCTCCTAACGGCCATGAAGCAGACCATGGATGACCTGTTTTCCCGCTGTGATGACGTTCTGGGGGAAAAGGCAGACCTCAGCTATGATGGATCGGTTTTAAGCCTTGTGTTTGATGCGGGGGGAACGGCCGTCCTGAACCTGCATCAGGCCAGTGGGCAAATTTGGGTGTCTTCCCCCGTCAGTGGGGCGCATCATTTCTCACTTCATGATGATGGAACGTGGGCCAGTCCCACAACCACATTGGCGCAGGTGATGGAGAAGGATTTTGGGGTTGTTCTGAACGATTAACCCCTTTCCAATCCCCAGTCTTAAAAAAAACCCAGTCTTAAAAAAAACCCAGTCTTAAAAAAAATCTCAGGCTTTCAAAAACCGCTCTAACCAGTGAATGTCATAGTTGCCGGCTTGGATATCCGGTTGATTCAACAGCCGTTGGTGCAGGGGAATGGTGGTTTGAATCCCCTCAATCACATATTCATCCAGGGCGCGGCGGCTGCGGGCCAAGCAATCGGCGCGGGTGTTGCCGTGAATCACCAGCTTTGACACCAAGCTGTCATAAAAGGGCGGCACGCGATAGCCATCATAAATCGCCGCATCAATCCGCACACCAGGGCCCCCAGGGGTATGATAACGGGTAATCAACCCAGGACTGGGCACAAAGGTTTCCGGATGTTCCGCATTGATCCGATATTCAATGGCGTGACCATGAAAACGCACCTGATCTTGGGTGATGGACAGGGGCAGGCCCGCCGCCACGCACAGCTGTTCTTTGACCAGATCAATGCCCGTGATGGCCTCGGTGACGCAGTGTTCCACCTGCAGGCGGGTGTTCATTTCAATGAAATAAAATTGCCCCTGCGCATACAAAAACTCAAACGTGCCGGCGCTGTAATACCCAATATCTTTGGCGGCTTTCACCGCAATGGCCCCGATGTGGGCACGCTCGGCGTCGGTGAGGGCGGGGGAGGGCGCTTCCTCCAGAACCTTCTGGTGGCGGCGTTGCAGGGAACAATCACGCTCCCCCAAATGAATGACGTTGCCGTGTTGATCCCCCAGCAATTGAATTTCGATGTGACGGGGCTGCAGCAAATACTTTTCCATGTACACATCGGGATTGCCAAAGTGCGTTTGGGCCTCGATCTGGGCCAAATCGAATAGCTCGGCCACGTCTTCGGCCCTTTCGGCGATTTTCATCCCCTTGCCGCCGCCGCCGCCCGCGGCCTTCATCAAAACGGGAAAACCGATCTCTTTGGCGAGCGCTGTGGCTTCCTGACCATTTTTCAAAACCCCCTCGGATCCGGGGACCACGGGAACGCCGGCGCGGATCATGGCGTTTTTGGCGCTGACTTTATCCCCCATCACCTGAATATGTTCCGGCGATGGACCGATGAAGGTTAACCCATGTTCCGCCACCATCTGGGCAAAAGTGGCATTTTCCGCCATAAAGCCAATGCCCGGGTGAATGGCCTGCGCCCCCGTGATATGGGCGGCGGAGAGGATGGAGGCAATGTTCAAATAGCTGTCTTTGGATGCTGGTGGCCCGATGCACACGCTTTCATCCGCCAGCATCACCGCCATGGATTCCGAATCCGCCGTGGAATGGACCACCACGGTTTTGATGCCCATTTCATGACAGGCCCGATGAATGCGCAAAGCCACTTCCCCGCGGTTGGCAATCAACACTTTTTCAAACATAATCGCGCTTCCTTATAATCCTTAGGACAGATCAACCCCCCAAGACAGAGGGTTCGTTGCCACTGTGGCCTGTCTGAAAAAGAAATCAAGAAAAATCCCAGAAAAAATCCTAAGAACATGACAAGTGGCGGGGATTTTTGCTGGTTACATGGGGGGGGTTAGCGTTCCTCGTTATTATTATTTGGCCCTCTCATTTGCATTATAAGTTTAAGATAATATGCTGCACTACTCATACGGTCAGCTGTCAAAAGTTGACGAAAGTCAGTTATTGTAGGGAGATTTCTTGGCTCTTTCCCCTCCTGCTCTCTCTCCTTCTGCTCTTTCTCCGCCAACTCTATCTCCATCAAACGACTTGGTAACAAATGATCTTCTAGCTTTCTGGCTTGATTCAATTCTGTCTTATAGAACTCTTTCTCATAACCGTCTGGAAAAAATCGTTGTAAACTGGCATTCACAAGGGGCACTTCGGAAAACTGGATACCAAACCCCTCTTCAAGATAACGGCACATTTTCATAAACATTTTAGAGCCAAAATGATGCTGGTCTTCAACAGAATCTTGAACAGGGACGGCAAAAGGAGGGTAAAGACAAAGTTGATAACTATCAAGTGGGTAGGGATGTTCAGAATCCAAATTTGGATCTAAAACATTTGGCCCTAATGGTATGGGATCTATCCCAACAATTTTAGAAACAAAGTCGGAAACACTTGTTTTTTCAGATACTTTCCTAATAAACTCATCGTGAGCGGCTTCAGGGTCATTTCTTTTTTTTATAGATTCTTTCATATGGCTTTGCCATAAGATATAAATTTCGCTCCACCGTCTTCGTGTGTGGGCTTCCCATTTTCCACTATTCGTACGATCAATAATTTTATATTTCCTTCCCTTCCGATTCCGACTTTCTTCAAGTATCTTATATGGATTATTTTTTTGTATAATGTCATTCATATAACTATCAAACCCGATTGGGTGATATCCAGAGCAAAGTCTATAAGCCTCATTTAATCCTTGTATAAAAAATAAAGGGATCGAACCTGTCTCAGATGTTCCATAAAAAAAATTTAGTTTAAATGTATTTTTTATAAACTGTTTTGCTCGTTTGACTTTGTCACTATTTTCTGGCGTAGGATTTTTCACTTTTTGAAATGAGGGCATTGTTAATTGTTCAATTTTCTGCTCTGGATAAGTTCCTATCAGATAAGTGCCCAAAAGAAGAAGAACCGCATATTCGGGATGCTCCTTCGGATCTCCAAAAAACTGAATGAGCTCCCCTCCTTTTTTTAAAGGATTGATTCCATTAACACCATTAGTTTCAATAACATCGTCATCGTTTTCATGGTGGTTCCCTGAGAAAAGGGCCAAAACGGTCTTAGTTATATTATTATCAACTAATTGTTCTGCCGCTATTTCAAAATGATTTTTTGCCATACTTAGCATAACTTCGCCTGCTGGGGCTATTTTGCACTGGGCGACAGGTACTTTTTGGCCATTTTGGTTTTTAATTAGGGCTAAGTATAACGTTCCCTCTTTGTCTATAACACCCTTGCTTGGACCGTCATGAAACTTATAATGTTTATCCCATCCCAAAAGCCTTAAATGGCGGGCGTTTTGCTTAATAACCTGTTGTTGCAAACTGGTAGAAAGATGATTGTCTGGGAACAATTGAACAGCATCAGAGGAAAAGAGCATCAGCTCATATTCAGCTAATGCTGTTTTTGCTACCTCCTCTGGGCTGCTTGCCATAAAAAACTCCTAGAATGCACCTTTTCCATGCGATTGTATGTTATAAAAAATAACTAAAATAATAATTAATCAAATCATAGGGTTATTAACGATAGGCGCAGGATCTCTTGGGATTGTTCCAACGTCTGCCAAGGATAGCTGTGCAGCAGAGCCCCAACATCCCCCAACGTGTCACGAATACGGGTTTCGTTGGATGGATTTTGTATCAACGATAACAGTTGGGCTGACTGATACAGGGCTTTTAAAATCGCCTCCACATACGGCGTCAGATCAAACCCATGTTCATCAAAAACCATTTTTTGGTGAAAATGGGGGGAAAGGAGGACGGCCTCTAAAGCAAACGCGCTGAGCGCCACATCAAAATGTTTCCCCGCAAGGTCAACGAGCACATCATCAATCCTATAAAGAATCTTTGCATCCTGTTGACGAACCGTCCTTTCGTATACAGGATCATAGTCACAGGAATCAACGTCCAACTTTGGAAGCTCTAATTTTTCAATAGGCATATTAAACAGACAAAGGCCGTACTCTAAAGAGGAGAAGCGTTTGTTGAGATTCTTTTTTTTAAAAGAGCTTTCATACCAACGATATTTTTGATGGCTTCGATCGTTGCTTAATAAAGAGGAATGATCATTTTTCATGTTTTGGCCTTCAATGACGAATTGATTACGCCCGTATGAAGCCTTGAAATTAAGGACCTGTAAAATTTTTTTCTATTTATTGACAGCTATTTTGAAAAGAAGTATGGTGAAAATTTTTTAACAAAAATAAAAATCCATGTGCAAACAACACGCCTTAGTCAAAAGAAAGGTTGATGTAGTGGTTTTTAATGGCTTTGATTGTGGCGGATGTCCGACTGTAACAATCCAGCTTTTCTTTGGCACTGTTAATGATATTTGTGACTGTTGCTTTGGAAACCCCCCCCAAAATAAGGGCAATTTCATAGTCCGTCTTACCCTTGGCAACCCACGATAGGCACTCCTGCTCCCTTGGTGTCAGGGGATTAAAATCTTGTCTGGAATGATGCAGATGAAACTGTTGCACCAAAGAATGATAGGTATGCGCCAAAATTTTAAAGTCCATTTCCTTTTCCAAAAAAAATTTATAATAATCATGACATTTTTCTTGGGGAATCAGGGTGAGCAGGGCCGCATTGGTAGGTTTTCCAAAAAGAAAAATGGGGATTGTGATGCCTTCATCCAAATGAAAATCTCTGGCTTCTTTGAGAAACCGATGCTGCACCGGTGATAATGTATCCTTTTGTAAAAAATCCGACCAAAGATAAGAAGGGCGATCATGGGTATACACCCGTAAAACGGGGTCAATCTTTTGGCATTGGTTTTTAAAATAGTGGAGGCCCCATTCTTCGGGATAGTTGCTGTAGCACAAGGGACGAATGTTGTGTTGATCTGGAAAATGAACATAAGCCCATCGGGCGATGCCATTTTTTTTTAAAACCTCTGACAAAAGCCTATTGAGATCCGAAATCGACGATACCAAAAAGCATTCCGACAAAAAAAGTCCATTTAAATCCATAAATTAACGCATTTTTTCTTTCTGTTTTTGATTTTTTTTAAGAAAGATTAACGATGCAGTCGTTTTTCTGATGAAACCCTTTTGCTTGGGGAACATCTACATGCATTCATATGATATGTCTGTAAAAAAATGACTAACACCCACCTCTTGTTCGTGTTTCTTGCTTAAAGGACACACCCAAAGATCCGCTGCTCCTGCATCACTCTTGCCACCACCCATAATAGGCCCCCTTCACCCGTTCAAAATGATCTTTGGGGTTGTATTTTTTTGTTTTTTTAGAAATTTTTTCAATATTCAATTCCCCCATGGCGGCTAAGAGGGTGTATTCCGCGATCCGTTTGCGCCCCTTGGTGGTGATCAAACGCCGCTGCGCCCCCATCAAGTCCTGCTCTGCATCCAGAAAATCCAGCGTGCTGCGAAACCCCATATCCAATTCTTCTCGCATGCCTTCGGCGGCTTTTTGCGCGGATGTGACCTCTAACTGCGTGGTTTCCAAATCGGACGTGGCGGTTTGCAAATCACTCCACGCCAGCGTGACATCACGGATAACGTCACGATAAACACCGTCTTTTTCATAGGCCGCCCGCTGGCGTTCCTTTTTCGCCTGACGGGTCCACGAGGACACCATCCCCCCGTCATACAAGGGAATTTTTAAAACCACCTTGGTTTCCGCGCCTTCTCTGCGCTGATCATCAAAGGATGGATCTTCCTGCCGATAAATCTGGGATTGTATCGACAATTCGGGACGATAGCCGCTGCTGATGCGATCCACGTCGGCATCTTTGGCCTCTATGGTGTGATAGGCCGCCCGCAACAGGGGGTTTTTGCCAAGGGCACGATCCGTTGCCGCCGCCAAGGTTTCTGGGGTTTTGGGGGATTTGGACAATCCCTGCAACGATCCTGGCAGCATTCCCACCATGGCCATGAAATCCGCCCGTCGCGCGGCCAGCGTCCGCTCTGACTGACGCAATTCCGTGCGGGCCCGTGCCCAGCGGGATTTGGCCAAAGAAACATCCGTCATGGTCAATTCACCTGCCTGAAAACGGGCCTCTGTGATGGTGATGTTGTCCTCTAGGGTCTTCTGATAATCCCGCTGATAGGTCACAATGTCTTGCTCCACAACCACGCCCACATAGGCTTTGATGGTGCCCAGTAAAACTTCCTGCGTTTGATATCGTAAATCTTCCCTACCCACCGCAATTTGGGCCATTGCCACATCCATCTCGGCCATGGTTTTTCCCCCGCGATACAGGGGCTGTTCATGAATCACACCCAGAGTATAGGAATTTCGCGCGTCAACCTGATCCTGATTGCCATCATCCCCAAAACGTTTATCAATCTTTTCGTCCACATACCCCTTGTCCCCAAAAACTTTCACGCTGGGGCGAAAGCCCGAGAGGGCTTTGTTATAGTCCTCATCGAGGGCCTCAACCTGCAAACGGGCGGCTTTGATTTGGGGATGGGTCTGATAGGCAAGACTGCAGGCTTCCTCCAAGGTCACGGGCAAAGTTTCCGCAGCCGTGGCCCAAGGAGCACACCATAAAAAGGCACAAAACCAGACTCTGGTTTTCACAGCCCCACCCCATACCTTTGGGGGGATTAGTCGAAGCGGCGGCTTGGGCGACCTTCGTCACCAAAGGGCCGTTTTCTGGGGCCGGCGTCGCGATCAGGGCGAAATCCACGGGGACGATCACCCCCACGGTCACGGTCTCCGCGGTCACGGTCGCCGCCTTCGCCGCCACCAAAACGGGGCTCGCGACGGGGGCGATCATCATCACGACGATCACCGCGGGGGGAAAACTCACGTTTGCCTTCGGCCTCGGGGGTCAAACTCAGGCGAAATTTAATGCGGCTGGGACCAGGGGCCGCCACCAAGGGCACCGAGGGATGATCCGAAGACATGGACCCCAAAACAATAATTTTGGTTTTGTCTTCTGTGGGATCCACCGCCACCGCCAAATCAAAATCAATGGCGGGCAGGGCATCCTTGCTGCCAAAAAGGGATGCTTTGTTCGGCTGGGCCGCACGATCCCGACGCACGGATTCAATGGCGTCGCAAACATCTTTAACGGTTTGGGCAATAAAATCTTTTAAAGGAGGGGTGGTCATAAAAAATATACTTTCAACTATTTTTCAAAGAGACGCACTATGACAGATTTCCCATGGTTTTGAAAGGATAAAATACACACTCTTTTGGGGCGGAAAGTTTCAAAAAAGGGGCGTCCTCGTTTAAAAAAATCATGTCAAAGCAAATTAGAAATGTCCGCATTGAGCAAATTAGAAATGTCCGCTTTTTGTTTTTTTAGGTGCAGGAGGCGGGGCAGGTTTTTATCCACAAATCCATAGCCCTTTTTTTGATGGCTCCTTACAAAGCCCTCTGTTGTGGGGG
>CANGYM010000035.1 GCA_947458145.1 Alphaproteobacteria bacterium
CCCCTGCGAACCCGCTCCAATACCGACCAACGATCCATCTCGCGTACCCCAAAGCCCACCATCTCTAAACCCCCGCTTCATGACAAAACAAAAGCCTAAAGCGGACATTCTTAATTTGCTAAAGAGGACATTATCAAGTTGCTCCTACAGGGCTTTTCACGGCCCTTTGTTTCAACCCACAGCGCTTTCATCGATGAAAAACACTGAAAACATTTGAAAAATCATCCGTCCAGGAACGAAACGACGGATCGGGGATGGTTTTTTTCCAAGCAGGATTGGTCCTGATGTTTTCAGGCAAACTGTCTTCCCGCCCAATCAAACACAGAATATGGGGGTATTTGAAATCGTTTTTTGAAGACTTGCTTTGATCTCGTCCTGCGCAATAGGAGGCATAACCGGCAGGCAGGGTATAATTGGCAATCACCTTTTCCAAATCCAGATAGCGATTGCTGATGTGAATGGCAATGGCGCCGGTGGGTTTTGTTTTTTGCAAAAACAACGCCAGGGCTTCTTGGGTTAACAGGTGAACAGGAATCGCATCACTGGAAAAGGCATCCACCACCAGAACATCATAATACCCATCGGGGGCAGAGGCTAACTGTAACCGTGCATCCCCCAAAACAATGTTTTTTTCGCCCTTGGCCTGTTGCCAATAGGTAAAATACTCTGGATTTTGGGCGATGGAGACAACCAAAGGATCAATTTCATAAAACGTCAAATGATCCCCCGCACGGGCATAAGTGGACAGGGCCCCTGTCCCCAGACCAATCATGCCCAGATTGGCCGGATCAGGACTGCCCAAGACATAACCCTTCATCACCTCGCCAAACAATCCTTCGCGGTAATAATACCCGCGGGGGACGTTTTGTTCGGCTTCGGGTTTCATAACCTGCGCCCCGTGGTGTGTTGATCCATGGGATAAAACATGAACCATCCGTTTGGTTTTTTCATCATCAGATTGTCGAATGGCTATGTTACCGTAAAAACTGCGGTCTTGATGGATAATATCGCCCATGTTGGAAAAGGCAAAATCCCTTGCCAAGCCCACAAAAATCACAAACACCATCACGGAAACCGCTTCTTTGTTAAAGAAAACAGGCGTCCAGCCCCGATGTTTCAGATATTTGTAAATCAGAAAGGTACACACAAGGAAAACCAGGGGATATTCCAACGTTGAGTTGAATAACACAGGGGCAATAAGGGCATTAAAGACCCCGCCCAACATCCCCCCAACAGACATCCACAAATAAAAATCCGTCAGATGGGCGGCTGAGGGTTTTGAGAGTGCCAACTGTCCATGAAAAAACCACGCCGTGAAAAAGAACACCAGAACATGCAGGGCAATGGAGGCATAAAAAGACAAAGGGAATCCGTAAACCGCAGAAGATACAAACACCGCAAACCCCAGCACAGAACCCATCAGGGCCAATAGCGCTACAGGTTTTAAGGGAATATGACGCCCAAACCCAAAAACAATAATAAACGTCAGCAAATACAACGCCAGTGGCACGACCCAAAACAAAGAAATCGGGGCAATATCTGTGGACACAAAGGACGTTAATCCCAGCATCAAACTGGACGGCAAAGCCGCGCAAATCATCCAGAACAATCGTTTTGACCAAGGGTTCCCCTGATCTGTTTCTGGAGAATGCGTGTGCGCGGGTGATTCCGGTTGTCTTTGTTTTAACGTCAGGGCGGCCGTCACAGCAAGGCCGATGACAAGCCCACCAAAACCAACCGACCAAAGGTGTCGTTGTTCCGTTAGTCCTAAAATACCCTCTATACCAAAGGGATAGCTCAGCAAAGCCAGCATGCTGCCAATGTTGCTGGCGGCATATAAAAAATAGGGATTATGGGCGTTGGGATGGCCTGTTTGAGAAAACCAACTTTGTAACAAAGGGGCAGAGGCGGACAGCACCAAAAAAGGAAGGCCGATGGTGACAACCGCAAACCCCAGAAGCCACAGCGCGGGATATTCCGGCGAAGCATCCAAATGGGGAGAAATCAAGGGAAGACTGAGAAACGCCAGAACCACCAACGACACATGAACCCCAATTTGAACAGGCAGCCGCGCAATTTTGGTCAATCCATGGGCATAGCCATAACCCGCCAGCAAGGTCGCCTGAAAAAACAGCATACATGTTGTCCAAACCGCCGCCGTCCCCCCCAGAACAGGCAACATCATTTTGGCAAACATGGGCTGCACCAAAAATAACAAAAACGCCGACACAAAAATTGTGGCCGTAAAAATTCCTGTTTGGATTTTTGTCATGGCAATAGGTCCCTTCTATTTTTTAACCCACCTTAGCGGTATAATGAAAAAAAGTTAAGGGGGTCTCTTTGGGGCCCCCAAAAATGAATCCTTATCCCCCCCATAACGAATTTTTTACCCTTTCGGCGCACACTAAAGAAAAAATAAGAACAATACGAAAGACCCATCATCATGATCATTCACAATTTGGGGCACAGTCAGAGTTCATCAGCCACGCGGCGCACAACGCGCAGCGGCAAAGCCTTTTCCTTGGGCCAGTCCGCCGAAACAGGGGGAACGGAATCCACCGAGCAAACAGGTTTCCTGCAGTCCATTCCGTCTTTTGTCATGCGTCAGGATGAAGAATTGCCGCTGGAGCAAAAACGCCGCCAACAGGGGCGTTCCATCCTGAACACCCTGAAAAATTTGCAGCGGGATTTGATGATGGATCGCCCGTCCCCCCAGACGCTGCAGCAGTTAAAACAACAGCTGGATGAGGATTTATCTGTGCCCACATCCCCCGAGTTGCATGATATCCTGCAGCAAATTGAACTACGGGCCCGCGTGGAAATCGCCAAATATGGCCTGTAGGCCCTCGCGGTAGGTGGGATACACAAAATCATAAAAACCGGCAATCTTCTCCGGCAGGATCACCCGATGATCCGAGTAAAAACTTTGCGCCATCTCAGATAACGCCGCCTGTTCAAAGGGAATCAGGGGCGGCAGGGGATAACCGGATAGGGCGCAGGCATATTCCACAACCTGCCGCCCCGTGGCGGGCAGGGTATCGCACACATTATAAACATCCGGCGCCCTGTTTAAACTGGCGGCCACAACCCCCGCAATGTCAACCCCGTGAATGCGGGAAAACAGGTGATCGGGCTTGTCCAAACGCTGCGCCCGTCCCGCCGCCAGTTTATCAAACACACTGCGGCCCGATCCATAAATGCCCGACAGGCGAAATATCGACACCGGCAACCCGTGATTTTTGTGCAGGGCCAGCCACGCATCCTCTGCCATAATGCGGGCGATACCGCGGGGGGATGTGGCCAGACGGGGGCTGTCTTCTGTGACCTTAGAACCCTGATGATCCCCATAAACACTGGTAGAGGATAAATAGCCTACCCACCGCACCGTGGGGGAGGCCAGCAAAGCCTGCTGATACAACCGCAAGCAAGGATCCCCCGCCGCATCGGGGGCCACGGACACCAAAACGGCCTCAGCGATGTTGATAGCCCGCAGAATATCTGGATGCACCGCGGAAAAATCGGTGATGATGGGGATGATGCCGGCGTTGTTTAAAACATCGGTGCGCGTGCGGGTGGTGCCGTACACACAGCCCAAATCATAACGGGCCGCCAGATGCAGGGCACTATACCCCGCCCCCAACAACAGCCATTGACGAAATTTTAAGGATGATGGGTGCATAGTGAAAAAAAAGATCATCATGAAGGAAACTTTATGGCAATACATTGCATGCGACGCCTTTGGTTGTCTATCTTATCTGTTCTGGTTTTGACCAGTGCGGCTTTCGCAGCCTTTTCTGCCCAAGGCACCATTGATCATAATCAGGAATACACATCCTGCCTCAGTCTCGCCCAGCAAAATCCGGAACGCGCCGCGGCCTCGGCCGTGTACTGGAAAAGTTTAGGCGGCGGCCTGGGGGCCATGCACTGTCAGAGTGTGGCCCTGATGGCTATGCGGGATTATGCGGGGGCGGCGTCGGTGTTTTTGGCGTTGTCCGATCAGGAACGCCTGCCCATCCCCGAGCGGTCCCGCTTCATCACACAAGCCAGCCAGCTGTTTTTAAAAGCCGGACAAAGCATCAAAGCCCGCGATGCCATCAATCAGGCCATTGCGTGGGACGGGGAAGACCTGAATGCCTTTGTGTTGCGGGCCCGCATTGCCGCAGCCACGGGGGACAGCCTGTCTGCCCTGAAGGATCTGGACTATGTCCTGCTGGAGGACCCCAACCAAGTTGAGGCCCTGATTTACCGCGCCAGCCTGTATCGCAGCTTGAAACGGTATGATCTGGCAACGGAATCCATCACTAAGGCCCAGAGCCTGAATCCCGATCACCCCTATATGTTGCTGGAGCGGGGCATCCTCGCCGCCACCCAAAACGATCCCACCACTGCGCGGGACGCATGGCAGCAAATCCTCCTGACCCACCCCAACTCCGCCGCCGCCGCCGCTGCCCAAAAAAATCTGGGTAAGTTGCGAGGGTGAGGGAGGATGTTTAAACTTGGGATCTTGTGGTGGTTACCGTTTAAATCCCAAAAGGATATGGGGAGCCTCCTCGTAACCCTAAGATAACTCCGCCGGCAATACCCGCGCCATGGTCAGGGCAGAGACGGATTTTGCCCCGCCTTCTTTCAAAAGAACATCCGCGCAGCTTTGCAGGGTGGCACCGGTGGTCCAGACATCATCGATCAACAGAATATGCTGGCCGTGGAGTGTCTTTTTTTCCTTGGGGTTTACGGCAAAGACCCCCTTCAAAGTCGCCAGACGTTTTTTGAATGATCCCCCTTTCAGGGGTTTTGTGGGGCGCACACGCTTTAAACCCGTATGACACACAGGCACGCCGCATCGACGGGACAGGGCATTGGCCAACAAGCTGGATTGATTGTATTTCCGAATCCACTGCCGCCGCCAGTGCAGGGGCACGGGCAGAATCAGGGTGATGGGATTGTCAAACCCCCTAAACGTCTGCATCAGATGGTCCCCAAAGGTTTCCACCATGAAGGTTTTGTCGCTGTATTTCAGTTTTAAAATCATTTGGGACGACAGTTTGGTATAAACAAACACCGATCGCCCTGCCATCAAGGGACCCAAACACGTTTGGGGCGTTTGACGATAGCATCCAGACACGCCATAATCACACGGATACGGAACCCCGCACAAACGACATTGAGGATCATGAATCCAATGCAGAGCCCCCCAGCATTTCGGACAATACCCCCCATGACGGCGCACCATAACGCCGCACCCCAGACATCGGGGGGGCAAAACCACATCAATAATCCCCCCCAAAAAACGGCGTAAGGTGAGCATGACCGTTCCTTGCCTGATTGACCTGCACCATCGTGATGGCATTTGCCAGCGTGCCTGTAAAGACAAAACCCATGATCGATTTTTGTTGCGCGAGGTCGCCCGCGACATGATCGCCCGCCTGCAGGATTTTCAGGATAAACCGGAAACGGTGGTTGTGATGGATGATGTTTTGGGGGTTTTGGGGGATCATTTGGGGCAATCGCCCCTTCCCCTTAAGGCTGTTTCCCACGGCGGTGATGCGGTGATGAATCTGTTGGGTTTGGACTATGCCCCCTCTGTGCCGCAGGTTTTTCGTCATGCCAAGGCTATGTTGAATCCCAGAGGATTGCTGATTGTCACAACCTTTGGCCCGCGAACCTTAGGGACATTGAAAGAGACCCTTTATCACACCGATATGCACCACCACCAAGGGGCCGGTTTGCGGTTTATGCCCACCATCGCCCCCCCCGATTTGGCAAAATTGGCCACACAGGCTGGCTTTTGCAATCCCGTTGTGGATGCGCACCTTTACAGAGCCCATTATGATCATTGTTTTGATTTGGCACGGGATTTGCGGGCCATGGCGCTGGGGAATGCCCTGAAAGAGCGCTGCCGCCGTCCCCTGATGCGGTCCCATGTCAAAACCCTGATGCAGGATTACCCGCGTGAGGATGATGGGCGTTTTGGGGTGACCTTTGAAATTTTAACCTTGGTTGCGCATCTTTAACCCCCCCTTTTGATGGGGGCAACGGGGTTGTTTTTTATCAGGCAGGGCCTAAGGTAAACGTTCACCACTGTTTCCTTTATCGTTTGGGGCCGCAACCACTATGATTCTTGTTTTGAATGCTGGATCGTCCAGTTTAAAGGTCAGCCTTTACCAAAAAGACCTTTTGGACGCCCCCAAGATCAGCGTGCAGGTTGACAGCCTGACAACCCAGCCCGTGTTGAAGATAAAGGGAGAGAGCCCCACCCCTGCCCCGTCTTTGGGTGTGGGGCACGAGGCGGTTCTCTCCGCCCTGCTGCCATGGTTTTTCCACACGTGGCCCATTGCCGCCATCGGTCACCGTGTTGTTCATGGGGGCGTGCATTTTGCGGATCCTGTGCGTGTCACCCCGCAGATTTTGGACACGTTGGAAACGTTGATTCCTTTGGCCCCGTTGCATCAGCCGCATAATGTTTTTCCCATGCGCTGGATTCATGACCATATCCCCAAAAAAAAGCAGGTGGCGTGTTTTGATACGGCCTTTCACCGCACGCAGACGCCCTTGGCCACGTGGTTTGCCCTGCCCCGCCGTTATCATGATCAGGGGGTGCAGCGTTATGGGTTTCATGGATTGTCCTATCAGTACATTGCCCAGCAGTTGCCCACAATCACACAGGCATCGCGGGTGATTGTGGCCCATTTGGGCAATGGGGCCAGTTTGTGCGCCATGAAAGATGGCAAAAGTTACGACACCACCATGGGCTTTAGCGCCTTGGACGGCTTGATGATGGGAACACGCTCCGGCAGTGTGGATGCAGGGGTGATTTTGCATCTGTTGCATGAAAAAACCCCCGATCAGATTCAAGATATTCTTTATAAAGAATCCGGCCTTTTGGGGGTATCTGGCATCAGCCATGATATGCGGACTCTGCTGGAAAGCACGGATCCCCATGCTGGGCAGGCTGTGGATTTGTATGTTTATCGGATCATTCGGGACATGGGGGCCTTAACCGCTGCCTTGGGCGGGTGTGAAGCCATTGTGTTCACCGCAGGCATCGGGGAAAACGCCCCCGTGATCCGCCAAAGGGTGTGCGCGGGCTTTGCCTTTGCGGGTTTGGTTCTGGATGAAGAGGCCAACGCCCGCAGCGATGTTCGCCTGCATCAGGCCAGCAGCAAGATCGAGGTTTACTGCCTGCCCACAAACGAAGAAAGCATTATTGCCGAGGCCACCGCAGGGATGGTCTAGTCCCCTTTTGGGCGTGAACATTTTGATTGTCAAACCCTGTGCCTTCGGTGTATGAGAATATCCTGTAAATTGTTTTTTACGATGGCGGGCGTAGCTCAGTTGGTTAGAGCGCTAGGTTGTGGTCCTTGAGGTCGTGGGTTCGAGACCCATCGTTCGCCCCAAACAATCAAATTATGTTTCAGGTGCTGCATGACCTACACCGTTGCCTCTCCCTCCGGTCCCTACGAGGTTGTTATTGGGATGGAGGTCCATGCGCAGGTCATATCGCAGGCCAAACTGTTTTCCGGTGCCTCTGCGGCCTTTGGCGGCGATCCCAACACCCACGTGGCGTTTCTGGATGCGGGTATGCCCGGGATGCTGCCCGTTTTGAATGGGCTTTGTGTTGAGCAAGCCATCAAAACCGGCTTGGCCCTGAATGCCGAGATTCATTTGGAATCCCAATTTGATCGCAAAAATTATTTTTATCCCGATTTGCCCACGGGGTATCAGATTTCCCAGTTTTATCACCCCTTGGTGGGGGAGGGCACCCTCACACTGGATCTGGCCGAGGGCATCACCAAAGACATTGGGATCGAGCGCATCCATCTGGAACAAGACGCCGGAAAAAGCATCCACGACATGGACCCCCGCCACAGTTATGTGGATTTGAACCGCGCCGGCGTGGCCCTGATGGAAATTGTGTCCAAACCCGACATGCGCAGCCCCGAAGAGGCCGGCGCGTTTTTGAAAAAACTCCGCGCCATTCTGCGCACGCTGGGCACATGTGACGGGAATATGGAGGAAGGATCCATGCGCTGTGACGTTAACGTCTCTGTGCGCAAGGCCGGCGCCCCGCTGGGCACGCGCTGTGAAATTAAAAACGTCAACTCTGTGCGTTTTGTGATGCAAGCCATTGTTTACGAAGCCAAACGTCAGGTGGATCTGTTGGAATCCGGCGGCGCGGTGGATCAGGAAACCCGTTTGTTTGATGCGGGCACCGGCACCACCCGTACCATGCGCAGCAAAGAAGATGCCCACGATTACCGTTATTTCCCAGATCCCGATTTGCTGCCCGTGCGGTTACAGGCCGCATTGGTGGAACGCCTGCGGGCGGAACTGCCGGAATTGCCGGATGCCAAGAAAAAACGCTTCATGGACCACTACGGCCTGTCGGGGTACGAGGCGGGCTTAATCACCGCCGAAGAAGAAAGCGCCCGTTATTACGAAGAGATTTTGGCCCACCACAACGCGCCCAAGCTGGCGGCCAACTGGCTGCTGGGGGATGTGTTTGGGGGATTGAACAAAGCAGGGCAGACCTTGGCCAGCACCCCCTTGACCCCCGCGGCCCTCGCCGAGCTGCTGCGGATGATGGAGGATGGCCAGCTTTCGGGCCGTATGGCCAAAGACGTTCTGGCCGCCATGATGGAGCGCGGTGTTTCCGCCGCCGTGGTGGTGGCGGAGCAAGGCCTGTCCCAGATCAGCGACACCGACGCCCTGCAAGCCATCATCACCCGCATCATCGACGCCAGCCCAACGCAACTGGGGGATTATCGGGCGGGCAAAGACAAATTATTCGGCTATTTCGTGGGCCAAGTCATGAAAGAAACCGGCGGCAAAGCCAACCCCGCCGTGGTGAATGATCTGCTGCGCGGGGCGTTGGATTCGGGGCATGGGTGAGGGCGAACAAACCCCCTCAACAAACCCCCTTGCCATTCACCCCAACCTGTGATAATATCCATTCGTTAATATATATCAGAACGCAAAGCCCATGACCATTACCCAAGTGTTTCAATCCGGCGGCAGTCAGGCGGTTCGATTGCCCAAGGCCTTTCGCTTTACCACCAAAGAGGTGTTTATCACGCAAGAGGGCGATAAAGTGATTTTATCCCCCAAGCCTCTGTCGTGGAGCGATTATTTTTCAACATCCCCTGCGGTGCCCCAGCATTTTTTGGCGGATCGTCGGGACACACCCCCAGGGACTTTGTCGTAATATGCACTATCTTTTAGACACCCAGATATGTCGCCATATCCTTATCCACAAGCCTGTTGCTCTGCTGGAAAAGCTGCAGGCCATTCCCATGAAAGACATTTCTGTGTCCGTTATGACGGTGGCCGAATTGCGGTATGGGGTTGAAACATCGCAATCCCCCCGTTTGCATCAACGGGTTGTGGATGATTTTTTGGTTTATCTCAGCGTGCTGCCGTGGTCAGAGGCCATCACCCCCCTGTATGCAAAAATCCGCTGCGCCATGGAAACGCAGGGAACGCCCATGGGCCAAATGGACCTGATGATTGCCGCCCAAGCCCTGCAGGCGGAGGCCATTCTGGTCACCCAAAACCCCAAACCCTTTTCCCACGTGCCGGATTTAAAACTGGAACTTTGGGGCGGGATTTGAGGCGAAACACAGGGAGCAGAAACACCTCCCTCTCCCCCTTGGGGGAGAGGGCTGGGGAGAGGGGCCTGAAACAAAAACCATGGTCTTTGCGGCGTTACCCTCTCCCCAACCCTCTCCCTGATAGGGAGAGGGAGGTGTTTGGAAAAACCCCAGTCCCCCCCCGCTTCCCCTGAGGGTTGCGAGGGGGGGGGGGGTCGTCCGTCAGTCGCCCTCCGTGTAACCTTGGATCTCTTTGGGAAATCCAAAGTTCCCAGCTGCAACAATAATTGCAGATGCTCTGGGAAACTCTTCCCTAGTTATAGGGATTCCCTTTGATCTAAGGAAATCTCTAGCTCGAAGACGATCCATATTGGTAATTGCTATGGTCTTCCATTGAAGAGGGCAATCCCTCTTGGAAAATCCTTAGGAAGGATCTCATACTTTAACATCTCTCCTTCTTGGAGTTGATCCAAGGGACCGGGGGTGTTTGGCATGATCGTCAAGTGAAACAACCCAAATTTTACTGGGCGGCGGTGGCAAGGGGGGAGTGGCAAAAGAAAGGGATTGCAATGGTGGACATCCCACGGGATGGGATGATTGACGGCACCCGCAGGCTTTGATGGCTTGTTACGGTTAACAGAGGTGCCCGAGAGCCCCCTAAATCACCACAGAAACAAAGGTACGATCGTTGGCTTTTTTGGTGAATACCACGGTGCCGGCGGCGGTGGCAAACAGGGTGTGGTCTTTACCCATGCCCACGTTGGTGCCAGGATGAACGGTGGTGCCGCGCTGGCGAACGATGATGTTGCCGGAAATCACAGATTCCCCACCGTAACACTTGATGCCCAAGCGGCGACCAATAGAATCACGACCGTTACGGGAACTTCCCCCAGCTTTCTTATGGGCCATAAATCATTCCTCCTTAAGCGACGGCAATATCAGTAATTTTCACAACGGTATGCCATTGACGGTGTCCGTGCTTGCGGCGATAGTTGTGACGACGTTTCTTTTTGAACACAATGATTTTATCGCCCTTGGCGTGGGAAACAACCTCCGCCGTCAGGCATGCGCCATTCAGAAAGGGGGCGCCCACAGAGACAGCCTCACCGTTCTGGCACAACACAACGTTGCCCAAGGTAATGGATGTTCCCACAGGGGCGTCGATTTTATCAAGAGACAGCCGATCCCCCACAGAGGCGCGGTGTTGAGATCCAGAATGGGCAAAAATAGCGTACATGACAGAGGGGTTCCAAAAAAACCAAAAGATTATCAAGAGGCAGACATTGGGGGGTTTTCAACGTATTGTCAAGCGGAAATTCAAATGTGTGTTTTCAATCCAATCCGGCGCTGATCGCGGCGGGGCGGGACGGTTTTCTTTGGGGATCAAGGGGCAAGACGGAAAAAATACCGCACCGAAGACCGCGGCGCGGGCTGAGGGAGGATGATTTTTTTCGGCTTGGCGCAGCGGACCCCTTGATCCCCAAAGGAAACTGTGGGGGCGGGAGCCGCGTTGGGATCATGGGGAAATTCCCCCCTACCCCTGATCCAATCCCAGATCCACAGCCTGTGGATTCATGGTGATGGCACTGGTGGAGATGTAATCAACGCCGGTTTGGGCATAAGCCCCCAACGTTTCCAAGGTGATGCCGCCGGAGGCCTCTGTGGTGGCCCCTCCCCCGATGAAGTCCACGGCGAAACGAAGGGTTTCGGGGGACATGTTATCCAGCAACAGATGATCCACCCCCGCACCCAGCGCGGTTTTGACATCATCCATGGTATCGCATTCATAAATCAAAGGCAGGTGTGGGTGATTCTGACGCAATTTGGCCACGGTTGCGGACACATCCTGCAAAAAGCCGCGGTGATTATCCTTAATCATAATCCCATCATACAGGCCCATGCGGTGATTCACAGCACCCCCCATATGGGCTGCATATTTGGATACGGCCCGCAAAGCCGGCCATGTTTTTCGGGTATCCATCAGCTGGGTATGGCATCCCTGCAGGGCGTTCACATAACGTCGGGTGGTGGTGGCAATGCCGCAACTGACGTAAAGGATATTGAGCAAAATCCGCTCGTAGGTCAGAATATCACGGGCTGACCCCTTAAAAACCGCCAGCGATGTTCCGGCGTCCACCATGCTGCCGTCTTGAACATCCACGCGCACGGTGACATCGGCCCCCACGTGCGTCAGCAGCACCTGCATCCACGGCAATCCCGCCGCCACCAACGGGCAACGGGCCATCAAATGGGCGGTCATTATGGCATCATCCGGCACACACCCCAACGTCGTGACATCGCCAGCACCAATATCTTCGGCCACGGCCGCATCCATCAAACGCTTAAGATCCGGCAACACAAAGGGCGGGGTCATAATAACGGCATCCTGCAACAGTAAAGAACCTTGTCTTTGGATAAAGGGGCGGGGGCCTTCTGTCAAAGCAATATCGGCATTGTTTCTGCATTCCCTGCCCTAAATTCTCTGCCCTAACCTTCCGCAAACAGCGCCCTGCCCAGACGGATCATGGTGGATCCGGCGGCGATGGCGGCGGGGTAATCTTCACTCATCCCCATGGACAGTTCAGGCAGGTTATGGGCCTTGGCCAAAGCCGCCAGCGTGTGAAAAAACGGCAAAGGATCTTGGTCAACGGGGGGCAACGTCATCAGGCCCTCAATGATTAAGCCATGGGCTTGACAACCTTTAAGAAAATCGGGTACAGTTTCTCTTAGGATCCCCCCTTTCTGACTTTCCCCCCCAAGATTCACCTGCACCAACAGGCGGGGCAGTTTTGCATTGTGGTGATCCCTGAGATCAGCCAGCTGTTCCACCAGTTTCACGCGGTCCAGCGTATGAATCACATCGCAATACTCAACGATGCTGGGAAGTTTTTTGCTTTGGATTTGACCAATAAAATGAACGGTGACGTCGGGATACAGGGCTTTGGAATTCTGCCAGTGCTGCATCATATCCTGCTGCCTATTTTCCCCAAAATGGCGGATGCCGGCGTCATAGGCGGCCTTGATGGCCTGAGGGGGCTGGTGTTTGCAGGCGGCAATCAGAATCGGCATGGGACGGGGGGGATGGCCAAGGCCCTTAATATCCTGCATAATCGCCTGATACTTTGCCGCCAAAGAAGAATGTTCAGCCATGAAGCGCCCCCTGCCCTGTGTGTTTTGGTTATGGGACGATGATCGTCCGCAAGATATCGAGGCCGTGCTGCCCGCCCTGCCCCGCCGAAGTGGTTTGATTTTACGCAGCCGCGGGTGTTTAAAACCCCTGAAAGACAGGGTGCAAAAAACCCGCCCGTGGCGGAGACACCATAGCGTTTTTGTCACAGGAACGCCAGATTATCATGCCCACGGGATTCATGTGCGGGAAAAAGAGCGCCCTGCCCTGCCCCTGCACCGTTTACGCCAGCGGTTTTTGATCACCGTGTCCTGCCACAGCCTCAGCAGCCTGCTACGCCAAAACAAACGCCCCGTGCATGGCATTGTGGTCAGCCCCATCTTTGCCACGGCCAGCCACCCGGGGGCCAGACCTTTGGGGATATACACGCTGCGCAAAATGATGCGGGTGGCCAAAAAACCCCTGATCGTCATGGGCGGCATCACCCCCGCCACCCGCCGCCGCCTCGGCCACCCCGCTCGCTGGGCAGGGGTTTCGGGGCATGGGGGAGAAGGGTGAATGAAAGCCCAAGGTGTTGTTTGGGTGTTGGCATGTTAACCCGCTTTTAATAAATCGGAGAATGTTCTGGTATCTGAGGCAAACACAAGTTGACTTTTCCTCTCAATCCGGTTCAGGTCGTCCTCACGGATATTGCTTTTTTCATCCACAATCGTAATTTTTTGACCATCCCAATCAGATAACGTTAAAATGTCATCCCAACGGGCGAATATTTCATTCGCGCGTTGATGGGCATAATGTTCATTACTGCTGGAAAGTGCCATAATCCCTGATTGGGTACGGTTTCCTTTAGTCAAAAAATCCACAACGATTACATTGCCTGTTCGGGTCAAAATTTTCCCATCTGTTTCATATTCAATTTCACAATCTGCAATAATATCCTCAACTTTCTGACTGAAATCCGTGCTTAGGCTAAGTCTTTTTGTAAACATTAAGCCTGTAAATATTAAGCAGGCCTGTGCCAAACGAATAATGCCCTCAATAAGGGAATCCAAAGAAACGTCACACTCAATGGCTCCTTCACGAAAAACAACACCATAACTTTCTTTAATGTGCTCCATTCTTTTGCGATTAGAGGGGGAGCGAAAAGGATTAATCTGATAATCTAGCAAAAACATCAAGCTGCCCCCAA
>CANGYM010000036.1 GCA_947458145.1 Alphaproteobacteria bacterium
AGTTAGAGGGGGTTTTGGACCCCCAAACCACGCCGCAAGTCATCGTCATCCGTCTGGACGATCAAACCGTGTGGCCCGTGCCCTATGACACTGTACAAGAGGCCCGCATCGTCATCACCGATGCCATGATTGCCGAAGAAATGAAAAAAAGGGGGGAGGTCTAATGCCATCGTTTTCCCCTGCTAAATTTCATCGTCATACCGGACAAGGGAGCATAGCGACCGCAGATCCGGTATCCAGCGCCACTGTCAAAAGGCACAGCCTTTTGCCTTTATACCTTGATAATAAAGAAGAAAACGCTTCGCGTTTTGGCATTTGTGCTGGATTCCGGATCGGCGCTCGCTGTCGCTCGCTGGTCCGGAATGACGAAGAATCAAAGGGAGTAAAAAAAGTGAGGGGTGGTAAGCGCTTTTGCCTTGGCCTTCCTTTTGCTTTGATTTTTTTAAACGCTTATGATAGCAAAGGTGTCTTATGATGTACCCAACCCCTTCTGATATCCTTCACATTGCCGAATCCGTCGCGCGGGAAAAAGAAATTGAGCGCGAACAGGTGCTTGAGGCATTGGAGCTGGCCATTCAAAAAGCCGGCCGCACCAAATACGGCCAAGAACACGACATCCGCGCGGAAATCGACCGGAAATCCGGCCAAATTTCCCTGCGCCGCTATCGCGAGGTTGTGGAGGTGATTGAGCTTGAACAATCCCAGCTGACCGTGGCTGAGGCCGCCCGTTACAAACCCGACGCCGTCATCGGCGATGTCTTGGTGGATGAATTGCCCCCGCTGGATTTTGGCCGCATTGCCACCCAAACCGCCAAACAAATCGTCCTGCAAAAGGTGCGCGAGGCCGAGCGTGGCCGGCAATTTGACGAATTCAAAGACCGCGTGGGCGAAATCGTCACGGGGATCGTGCGCCGCGTTGAATTTGGCAACCTGATTGTGGATTTGGGACGGGCAGAGGCTATGCTGCGCCGCGATCAACTGATTCCCCGCGAAACCTATCGCCGCGGCGACCGCGTACGGGCCTATATTATGGACCTGCGGCCTGAGGCACGGGGGCCGCAAATTATTCTCTCCCGCGTGCACAGTGGCTTTATGGCCGCCCTGTTCGCGCAGGAAGTGCCGGAAATTTACGAGGGCCTGATCCAAATCAAATCCATCGCCCGCGACCCGGGCAGCCGCGCGAAAATGATCGTGCACACCGATGATCCCAGCATTGACCCCATGGGGTCCTGTGTGGGGATGCGGGGCAGCCGTGTTCAGGCCGTGGTGAATGAACTGCACGGCGAAAAAATTGATATTATTCCGTGGGATGATGACGTGGCCAAATTGGTGGTTCGCGCTCTGGCCCCCGCCCAGGTCACCAAAGTGATTTTGGATGAAGAAAACAACCGGATCGAGGCTGTTGTTGTGGACGATCAACTCAGCCAAGCCATTGGCAGACGGGGTCAGAACGTGCGTCTGGCCTCTCAGCTGCTGGGTGTTGGGATTGACGTGATGACAGAAAGCGATGAATCCGAAAAACGGTTAAAGGACATGAAAGAAAAATCCTCCCACTTCAAAGAGGCTTTGGATGTGGATGACGTCATTGCCCACCTGTTGGTGGTGGAGGGCTTTAACAACGCCGAAGACATCGCCGATATCGACCCCGCCGAGCTGGAGGCCATCGAGGGCTTTGATGCCAGCGTGGCCGCACAGTTGATTGAGCGTGCCCAAGTCTGGCAGGACAAAAAACATCAGGCCTTCCTGAAAAAACGGAAAGATCTGGGTATTGAGGAAGAATTGATCACCGTGGCCGGTTTAACGCCGGATCTGGTGATGGTTTTGGCGGAACATGGCGTTACCACGCTGGATGCCTTGGCCGATTTGGCGGCGGATGAATTGGTGGACCTGTTGGGATCCCAGATCATTCGTCAAAACGAGGCCGAAAATGTGATTATGGCGGCCCGTGCGCATTGGTTTGAAGGCGGAAACGCCGCCGTCGGTGCCGCATAACCGCGCCCCACGGGATACAGACAACATCAACAGGATTGGCATGACGGACGAAAAAAAACCAGGGACCACAACGCTTCACCTTTCCACAGGAACCCTGCGGGGTGGGCCTGCGCCTCTTGGGCGTGGGGGCCTACTTTCGCGGGGACCTGCCGCGCCCACGGTCATGGTTCAGATCAAAAGGAAACGCCCCACCATAGGCATTCCCCAAGACAAAGCCCCTGTATCCACCCCTAAGCCTGAGGAAACCCCTGTTTCTGTGGCTGACGTTGCGCCGTCCCCCGTGCGCAAACCCCTTTCTGTTGCACCGGCCAAAACGGGATCGAACTTAACAGAGGACGAACGTCGCGCCCGTCAGCAAGCCCTGAGCCAAAGCCCTGCTTTTGAGGCCCCCGCCGACACAGACCTGCGCACCCTGCGGGTGATTAAGCCCAAACGGGAAGAAGAACCGACGCCTGAGGCCATCGAGCCCGACCCCACGCCTGTTGAGGTTGTGCCGGAAGCCCCTGAACCCAAAAAAGAAGCCCCCGCTGCTGCGCCCGCACGTCCCAAGGTTGGGGTGTTTACCTCCGAGCCTTTGGTGACCCTGCGCCGCGTGGTGCGTCCTTTGGAAAAAGCGGGTTTAACCAAAGACGAGCGTGCGGCTTTGGACCGTAAAATTTCTGGCGCTGCGGCCACCCCTGCCGCTGCGGCAACAACGGCCACCACTGCGCGTCGCCCCTTGGACCCCACAAAACCAGGGGAATGGCCCGAAAAAACAGCGGAACGGAAAAGCAAAAAAGAGGATGACGAAGCCGCCGCCACTGCCAAGGCTGCCCTCAACAACCGTCGCCAGCGCAAAATGACCATCACCTCGGCCCTGAAAGAGGCCTTGGTAGAGGAAGAAACCAAAGCGGCCCCCATCATTGGCCTGAAAAAACGGCGCAAAGTCACGCGGGGCCCCCAGCCCACCGTGGAAAAATTAAAACGCACGGTGGTGATTCCCGAAACCATCGCCCTGCAGGATCTGGCCAACCGCATGAGCGAGCGCTCCGTGGATGTCATCAAAGTCCTGATGAAAATGGGGATGATGGTCACGGCGCAACAGACCTTGGATGCCGAAACAGCGGAATTGGTGGTTTCCGAAATGGGCCACACACCGGTGAAGGTTTCTGAGGAAGATGTTGAACAGGGCTTGGCCGTGGATACCTTGGCTGAAAAGTTACCCCGCGCCCCTGTGGTGACGATTATGGGACATGTGGACCACGGGAAAACCTCGCTTTTGGATGCGCTGCGTCAAACCGATGTTGTCTCTGGCGAAGCCGGCGGCATTACCCAGCATATTGGGGCGTATAAGGTCGAGCTTTCCTCTGGCAAATCCATCGTGTTTTTGGATACCCCAGGGCACGAGGCCTTTACGGCCATGCGGGCCCGCGGGGCCCATGTGACCGACGTTGTGGTGTTGGTGGTGGCCGCGGATGACAGCGTGATGCCCCAAACTGTTGAGGCCATCTCCCACGCCAAAGCCGCCGGTGTGCCCATCATTGTGGCCATCAACAAAATTGACAAACCCGAAGCGCGTCCGGACAAAGTGAAAACCGAGCTGCTCTCCCACGGGATTGTTGTTGAGGATTTGGGCGGCGATGTCCTGTCCATCGAGGTTTCGGCCAAGAAAAAAACCGGCCTGCTGGCGCTGGAAGAAGCCATTTTGCTGCAAGCGGAAATCATGGACCTACGCGCCCGCACCGAGGGCTCTGCCCAAGGCACGGTTTTAGAGGCGCGGATGGATCAGGGCCTCGGCCCCGTCGCATCGGTTTTGGTTCAGGACGGCACATTGTCCATCGGCGATATCTTTGTCAGCGGCACCCGCTGGGGCCGCGTTCGCGCCCTGATCGACAGCCGCGGCACCCGCATTCGCGAAGCCGGCCCCGCCACACCGGTAGAAGTTTTGGGATCCCAAGGCGTTCCCGAAGCCGGTGATGATTTTGTCATCGTGGCCGACGAAGCCAAAGCGCGGGAAATTTCCGAATATCGGGATCGTAAACGCAAAACGGCCTCGGCCAAAACTGGTGAAACGTCCGTTTCAGACATTTTTGCCAAATACCAATCCGATGCCACCATGCGCACGCTGTCCATCATCATTCGCGGTGACGTTCAGGGATCGGTTGAGGCCATCAAGGGCAGTCTGGAAAAAATCATCAGCGATGAAATGAAAATCGATGTCATCACCGCCGGCGTGGGGGCCATTTCAGAATCGGATGTGACGCTGGCCAAATCCTCCGGCGCCTTGATTATCGGGTTTAACGTGCGGGCCAACCCGTCTGCGCGGGAACTGGCCAAAAAAGAGAGCGTGGACATTCGGTATTATTCCATCATCTATGATGTGGTGGATGCCATGCGCGAAGCGGCCTCCAGCTTGCTCTCGCCCGAACAAAAGGAAACCTTCCTCGGATACGCCGAAATCCGCCAAGTCTTCGATGTGTCCAAAGTCGGCAAAGTGGCCGGATGTATGGTCACCGAGGGGATCATCAAACGCGGCTGTGGCGTCCGGTTGCTGCGGGATAACGTGGTCATTCACCAAGGCAGCCTGAAAACCCTAAAACGCCACAAAGACGAAGTCAAAGAGGTCAAAGGCGGCTATGAGTGCGGTATGGCCTTTGAAAACTACCAAGACATCCGTCCCAGCGACCAAATCGAATGCTTTGAAATTCACGAGGTTAAGAAGGTTTTGGGGTGATCGGGGGCAGGTGGATTGTGCGCCTGTTTTGTTGTTGCGGAAAGATTTTTTTGAAAAAGGAACTTGTATGAACAAAAAAGAGATCCTTTTGCTAAGCTTATCAGGGGGATATAGATTTTCCCCCGTGCAGGTTCAAAAATTACTTTTTTTGATTGATAAGAATCTTCCGGATACAGCAGGAACACCGTTTTTTAATTTTCAGCCCTATGATTACGGGCCTTTTGATAAGGATGTTTATCTGGAACTCGAAGGATTATCGAAAGAAGGCTTGGTTGAAATTTATCAGGAACATTTATCCAGTCATCGTTGGTATGCTTTAACGCCCGAGGGAACCCAAAAAGCTCAGGACCTAGCGGCAAGACTTGATGCAAAAAGTTCTGATTACATAGAAAAACTTTCCGAGTTTGTTCGCAGTTTATCCTTTCGTGATTTGGTGTCTGCCATCTATAAAGCTTATCCGGAAACCAAAATAAACAGTGTGTTTGCAGGATCATGACCGTTGTTGTTGGGATTTATTGTCGTGATGGCGTTGTGATTGCCGCGGATAGTGCATTGACCATTAATGGTGTTATTGAAGAAGCTTATCTCAAAAAAATCGCATGCCTTGCTGATGATCTTGTTGTTGGTTTTGCAGGAGATTTGGGATTTGCCCAACGTTTTAGACAAGTCGCCAAAGACATTTGGGATAATCCCGACAGAAGCCAAATAGGTCCCGATGAGTTTCATAAAGTCATCGAATCTTTTTCCACAAATGGCATCTTGGAATTTCTTAAGTATGTTCGGCCAACGGATTCCATAAATATTCCCTCTGCTTTCGTAGTCGGATTTGCCCACGCGGGACGACATCATTTATGTATGCTGCCCAATGGAAATTTTCAGCCTATGGTGATTAATGAGAATCTTCCGTTTTGTTCTCTTGGCACCGGTCATTACCTGACAAATCCCTTTTTAAGCTTTATCAAAAAGGTTTTTTGGTCAGGGGAATCTTGTCCAGCATTACCAGTGGGTATTTTTTCAGCCGTTATGGCCATGAATCTGGCGGTTGATTTAAACGCTGGGGGAATTAATGCCCCCATTCATGTGGCTGTTTTAGAAAAAAAAGAAAACACATATCTTTGTCGCAAATTGCATGAAGATGAGCTATCAGCGCATCAAGAAAACTGCAAAGAAGCCCTAAGTTATTTTTCAAAATATTCCCATTTTTTTGATAGAGAAAACATCAAAAATGCACCCTATATCCCGAAAATGGGTCTTTAAATCACAAAAGACCAAATTGGTAACTCCCCCCCCCACTTGGCGGAGAGAGAGGGGAGGTAGGGGAGAGGGGCCGAACCCCCCCTAAGCCACCTGCCGCTCAGATTCTGCCACCAAGGGCTTTTTCTTGATCCATGGCATCATGGCGCGGAGGCGTTGGCCGACGGTTTCAATGGGGTGTTCCTGCTCGATGCGGCGGGTGGCCTTAAACGACAAGGCGCCGGTTTGGTTTTCAGAAATCCAATCCCGTGCAAACTGGCCCGTTTGAATTTCGGTGAGCAGTTTTTTCATTTCTTTCTTGGTTTTGTCCGTCACAATGCGCGGGCCCGCTTTGTAATCGCCGTATTCTGCGGTGTTGGAGATGGAATAGCGCATGTTGCTTAATCCGCCCTCGTAAATCAAATCCACGATCAGTTTCACCTCGTGCAGGCATTCGAAATAGGCCAACTCTTCGGGATATCCGGCCTCAACCAAGGTTTCGTAGCCCGCTTTGATCAGGGCCGATACACCGCCGCACAGCACGGCTTGCTCGCCAAACAAATCGGTTTCACATTCGTTGCGGAATGTGGTTTCGATCATGCCGGATTTACCGCCGCCCACCCCTTTGGCATAGGCTTTGGCGATGTCCAGCGCATGACCCGATGCGTTTTGGTAAACCGCAATCAAACAGGGCACGCCGCCGCCTTTGAGATATTCACCGCGCACGGTGTGGCCTGGGCCCTTGGGCGCAACCATGATGACATCCAAATCGGCGCGGGGAACGATGGTGCCAAAATGAACGCTAAATCCGTGGGCAAAGGCCAGCGTGGCCCCTTTTTTCAGGTTTTGGGCCAAATCCTGCGTGTACAAATCGCCGTGTTTTTCATCGGGCACCAGAATCATAGTAATATCAGCGGTTTTTGCGGCCTCGGCAGGGGTGACAACCTTAAACCCATCGGCTTGGGCACGGGCCGCGCTGCGCGATCCATTTTGCAGGCCGATAATAACATTTTTAACGCCACTGTCCCGCAGGTTCAGGGCATGGGCGTGGCCTTGGCTGCCATAACCAATGATGGCAATGGTTTTGCCGGTAATCAGGTCGAGGTTGGCATCTTGATCGTAAAAAACCTGCATGAGAGATCCCTAAGAAAAAAATTTTTTGGATTGAGAAAAAACACGGCCACCATAGCCCAGCTTTGGTCAAAAGGCTAGGGATTTTTGATAGATCGTGCCGATATTCACCCCCCCTTAACTTTTCCCCCCTATCGTGGGTGTTGGTGAAAAAAAACAAAAAAGACCAACACCATGACCGATCATGCTCTCGATACACAGACCGCCAGCGCTCAGCGCAGTGGATACCTGCATTTTTTAGAAACCCTAAACCCCATGCAGTATTATGGCCACGTGCGCGGGGTGTTGGGCCTATCTGTTGAGGTTGCCGGCATCAGCGATCATTTAACAGTGGGCGGCCAATGTTTGATTGATCGGGGCGGGTTTTCCTCTTTGCGGGGCGAAATTGTGGGCTTTAAAAACGGGGCCGCGCTGGCCCAGCCCTTTGGCCATACCGATCATCTCAGCACAGGGGCCAAAGTGAAGGTCCTCAGCGGCGCCCCCGAACTTTACCCCTCTCCATCATGGAAAGGCCGTATTCTCAACGCCCACGGCGAACCCATCGACCAAAAAGGCCCCTTGCAACCTGGCGAATGGGCCCGCCCCATTAAGGGCACCCCCATCCCCGCCTATCGCCGCAAACGCATGGGGGAGCGGATGGACATGGGCCTAAAAATCATGAACACCTTTCTGCCCTGTTGCCGTGGTCAGCGGATGGGGATTTTTGCCGGATCGGGTGTGGGAAAATCCACCCTGATGGCCATGCTGGCCCGCTATGCCAAGGCCGATACCATTGTTATTGGCCTCATTGGGGAACGTGGGCGCGAGGTTCAAGATTTTATCCAAGATGCACTCGGCGAAGAGGGCCTGAAACGCAGCGTTCTGGTGGTGGCCACATCCGATGAATCGCCCCTGATGCGCCGTCAGGCCGCCTATACCACCATGGCGGTGGCCGAGTATTTTCGCGACAACGGGGATCAGGTGTTATGCCTGATGGACAGCGTCACCCGCTTTGCCATGGCCCAGCGAGAAATCGGCCTCTCCGTGGGCGAGCCCCCCACCACCAAAGGCTTTCCCCCCACCGTGTTCACAGAATTGCCAAAATTGCTGGAACGCGCCGGCCCAGGGGAAGAAGGGCAGGGGGATATCACCGCCATTTTCAGCGTCTTGGTGGACGGGGGCGATATGGATGAACCCATCGCCGATGCCGTGCGGGGGATTTTGGATGGACACATTGTGCTGTCGCGGTCCATTGCCGAGCGGGGCCGTTTCCCCTCCATTGACGTGCTACGCAGCGTATCCCGATCCCTGCCCAAATGCCATGATGAGATCGAAAACGGTTGGCTGCGCACCGCGCGGCAGTATATGAGCACCTATCATGACATGGAGGACCTCATCCGCATCGGCGCCTATAAAAAAGGCAGCAACCCCGAGGTTGACAAGGCTATCGTCTATCAAACCCGTCTGGAAAATTTTTTATCCCAAGGCATCATGGAAACCATTTCTTTAGAAGATAGTTTTAGACTGTTACAGGAAGCCTTAGAATCCTAAACAGGAAATAGTATGAGCAGCAGCTTAGAACAGTTAATTCAAATCAGCAAATTCAAAATTGACGAAAAACGCCGGAAAGTCATCACGCTGCGCGACTTTGCAGAGCGGATTCAAAACAACCTGATCTTACTCGAGGCCGAAATCGACCAAGAAATGGCCATTCAGGACCACGGCACCCCGCCGGTTTTTAAACAAACCTACATCCGCGCAGCCCAAGAGCGGCGCACAAACTTTTTAACCTCTCTGCAAAAGGTTGAGGCGGAAATCGAAGGCCTGAACGAACAGCTGCAAGACCTGTTTTCCGAAATGAAACGCTACGAACTCACCCACCAAAAACGACAAAAAACCCGCAAAGACACCATAACCCGCAAACAAAACCAAGCCATGGATGAAATCGCCGCCCGCCGCGGTGTGGCTGTTTTCTAATATTTTTTTATTGAGTATTATAACCATTTCAAGGATCATTTTGATTATGATGAAAACATTTTGCCACGATTTTTTTGCCCCAACAGTCAATTTACCCTCCCCCAAAACCAGACGCTGGACCCCTCGGTCCAAACAGACCATCATTCACATCGTCGAACAAGGCTACATGAACCTGCCCCAAGCCATCCACATTTACGGATTAACCGTGGATGAATTTTTGGGATGGTTGGGATGGAAATCAGAAACAAAATCGGGAATTCGCAACCGATAAAAAAACCATCTTTACTTTTTTTCCCTTTCGGGCAAAGGTACTGCATTGTTTCATGTTTTACCTACCAGAGAGTCCTACCGTATGCCAAAAGTCCAAAAATCCGAAGCGTTGTACCAAAATACCCTAACACGTGCGGAACTGGCCGATGCCATCCATGACCGTTTGGGATTGTCACGGGTTGAATCCGCCCAATTTGTGGAAAGAATGGTTGAGGGTCTTTTATCCGGCCTAGAGCAAGGTCATGATATGAAAATTTCCTCCTTCGGCACCTTTCGCTTGCTGAATAAAGCCGAGCGTATCGGTCGCAATCCCAAATCAGGGATCGAGGCCAAAATTTCCGCCCGCCGCGTGGTATCCTTCCACCCCTCCAACAAACTCCGTCAGCGCATGAACGGCACGGTCGCGTCCTAAAGATCCGACAGAAAAAAAACAAAAAGTGCCCTTTCTTCATGTCTGAGAGCAAGATGTACCACTCCATCACCGAGGTTGCTGAAAAACTGGACCTCCCCTCCCACGTTCTGCGCTTTTGGGAAACCAAAATGCATCAGATCCAGCCCATGAAACGCTCTGGCGGCCGGCGCTTTTATCGCGAAGACGACATTCTGATTCTGCAATATATCCAACATCTGCTGCACCAGCAGGGGTATACCATTCGGGGCGTGCAGAAATTTTTAAAAACCATGAACAAGGCCCAAATTCTTGCCACAGCTCGGGCCCTGTTTTTAGGGGAAACCCCACCCGCTCCCGCGGCCTCTGAGCCCTCTGCGGCGCAAAACGACCATGACCATCAACGCATGCAAAACGCCGCGGCGCTTTTGTCTTTGGCACGGGAAAAACTCAAAAGCCTGCAGGGCCAAATGGCCAAGGCCGCTGTGTCTTAAACCAACTGCGGCGCCCTTAACCCCCTGAAAGACATTGAATCTTGCATTCCCTCTCCCCAAAGAGGAAAGCGAGGTATCCTCTGGGGCCTAATCAGTATTTTCACCCCACGGGTTTTCTTTTTTTTTAATCCTTTTTTCTTATGGTGAAAAAACCTTTCAAAGCACGCCAAAACTGTGTTATCTTCAAAATGCCTCAAATACGAACTTTTTTTTCAGATTCCATGGTTAAAAAAATCGGCCATATCGTGTCCATCAGTGGCACCCATCTGAATGCCATCCTCTCTGTCGGCGGGGATCTCCCCTTGACCACCGGACTTTTTGTTATTTTGGAATCCGGAACGAAGGCCCACCTTGGGATCATCACCAAAATGGATGTAATGGAAACACAGGATATTTCGGTGACCATCCTGATGAAGGGGGAAATTTTTTATACCCCCACGGGAAAAATCAGCTTTAAAAAAGGCACATCATCCCCCGTGATGATCGGGGCGGATGTTGTTTTGGCCACGGACGATGATTTGCTGTCTATCTTTGCGGACATTGACGAAGCCTGCGTCAGTCTGGGAACCATCAGCAAAACAAACAACGTTCCGGCCAAAATCCTAATCAATCGTTTTTTTGGGGGAAATTTCGGCATTTTTGGCAACAGAGGCAGCGGAAAATCCACCACCGTTTGTCTTTTGATGCATAAAATTTTTAATGCCATGCCCTATGCGCATTGCCTATTGTTTGATCCCCACGGGGAATATGAAGTGGCCTTTAACGGCAAAGCCCATGTCATTCATCAGGACAATTTTGTTTTGCCCTACTGGCTTTTGAATTCCGAAGAAATCAACCGCATTTTTCTGGACCCCCAATCCCAGACCTTGCATTTGGAGGAAGAGGTCCTCGCTGAAATCGTCACACAGGCACGGCAGCGCTATGCCGCACAGCTGGAAAAGGAAACCTCTCGCATTACGGTGGATTCCCCCGTCCCCTACCGCATGGGGGATTTGATTGATCTTTTGGATGAACGCCTGGGATCGTTAAATGAATCTGTCAAGGTTTCCATTTTGCGCCGCATGCGTCAAAAAATCCTCTCCGTGCGGGGGGATATCCGCTATAAATTTTTGTTTCCCAAAATGGGGGCCAATCAGGATCTTCACCACATTTTAACGGATCTTTTGCGGATTCCCGTGGCCGGAAAGCCTTTGACGCTGATTAACACATCGGGAATGATGCTGGATGTTGCCCAGGTTGTGGTGTCCACCATCACGCGCCTGATTTTCGATTTTTTACAGTGGGCCCGTGATCTTCATATGCCCGTTTTGATGATTATGGACGAAGCCCAGCGGTATTTGGGGGATGATAAAAGCCGTTTCTCCAAATCCACCCAACATCTGTGGGAACAAATCGCCATGGAGGGCCGAAAATTTGGCATCAGTATGGGCATTGTGACCCAGGTCCCATCCAGCTTGCCAGCCTCTATCATTTCCCAGCTGGGCACCGTTATGGTTAAAAAAATGAACAGCGAAGCGGAAATTGCCCTTCTGGCCCGCTATGTTGGGGATATGCCCATTGAAATCGGGGAATCCTTCGGTGGCTTTTCCCGCGATGACGTGTACATCGCCGGCGATGGGGTCCGCAACCCCATGACGGTGAAATGCGATCCCCTTAGTGACGAAAAAAAACCCAAAAGCAAAGGGGGCAACTTTCTGGACGTCTGGTCCAAAGATAGCAACCCCCAAGACCACATTTATGCCGGTCTGGCATCATGGTGTGATTACAAACCCGAATAAATCAGCGTTTGGTGATCTGATCGAAAATCCCACCATCATCAAAGTGCTGTTTTTGGACCGCTTTCCATCCGCCAAAATCGCTGATGGTCATCAGGTTCAGGGATGGAAACACCCCCTGAAACGCTTTGGCAACGGCGGTATCACGGGGACGGTAAAAATGCTTTGCGGCCAGCCGCTGGGCCTCTGGCGTGTACAGGGTTTCTAAATAGGCCTTTGCAATGTCCAGCGTGCCCTTTTTTTCCGCCACTTTATCCACAACCGCCACAGGGGGTTCGGCAGAAATGCTGATGGACGGCACAACCACATCAAACTGATCTTTGCCAAATTCCTTCACGGCCAAAAACGCCTCGTTTTCCCATGTCAACAGAACATCCCCAATCCCGCGCTGAACAAAGGTTGTGGTGGACCCCCGCGCCCCCGTATCCAAAACGGGAACTTGGGCAAACAATTTTTTGACAAAATCCCGCGCCTTGGCCTCGTCCCCGTTATAGGTTTTTAGGGCATAGCCGTAAGCGGCCAAATAATTCCACCGCGCCCCGCCGGATGTTTTGGGGTTGGGGGTAATGACCTGAACCCCTGGGCGAATCAAATCCCCCCAGTCCTGAATCCCCTTGGGATTGCCCTTGCGCACCAAAAACACGATGGTGGATGTGTAGGGGGTGCTTTGATAGGGCAAACGCTGTTGCCAGTTCAGCGGCAGCAATCCGCCTTTTTCCGCAATCACATCAATGTCATAGGCCAGCGCCAACGTCACAACATCCGCCCGCAAACCATCCATCACCGCCCGCGCCTGTTTTCCGGAACCACCGTGGGATTGTTTAATGGCAATGTCTTCCCCCGTTTTATCTTTCCAGATTTTGGCAAACAGGGCGTTATAATCCGCATAAAATTCCCGCGTGGGGTCATAGGACACGTTCAGAATTTCCTTGGTCTCATCCGCCCTACTGGGAACAGAAAACGCCAACAGCAACGCCAGCATCATAAAAAAGAAACGCATAGAAAAACTCCTCGTTGGTTTTTTTAAGTGTGTTATCAAAGCCTTTCGCCCACCCTTACGAATCCGACAACCCCCGCAGGGGCCCCGCGCTTAAATCCATTTGGGCCAAAGACTTCAGGGATATGGTGTCAAGGACGTTGGAAATGGCCTCGCGCACGCTCAGCATCACATAACGGATTTTGCAGGTGGCCTCGTCTTCGCAGTCATCGCACCGACGATACGCCGTCACACTGGCGCAAGGCACCGGTGCCAACATCCCATCAATCATGCGCACAATATCCCCCAGATTCAAATTTTCCGGCGGCTGCACCAAAAAATACCCCCCAAAAATCCCCCGCTTGCTATCCACCACGCCGTGATGCCGCAGCTCTTGCAGGATATTGTCCAAAAATTTTGACGGGGCGTTGGCTTTCTCCGCAATGACTTTGCTGGAAAGCATTTTCTTTTCGTTTTGACTCATAACCATCAGGGCGCGAAGCGCGTACTTGGCCTTCATGGATAACATGTCATACCGCCCGTTTTTAATTCTATACAAAATAAGTATGATATTAAACGGACAACGTCAACCTGAAAAGAAAGATTATTTTACATACTCTCCCTCAACTCCACCCCCAATATGCCAAAGGCCGAGCGCAGCACGTTTTGCATACCCGCAATCAACACCAGCCGCGCCGCCGTTGTGGCGGGGTCTTCGGGGGCCAAGAAGCGCAGGGCGTGCTGGCTGCTGCCCAAATGCCACAAATGGTGAAAGGCTTGGGCCAAATCCATGGCATAAAACACAATGCGGTGGGGCTCTTGGTGGACCGTCGCCAGTTCCAGCGTGCGGGGCCACAGGGCCATGGCCTGAATCAACGCCTGATCCTCGGGCAG
>CANGYM010000037.1 GCA_947458145.1 Alphaproteobacteria bacterium
ATGCCGCAAATGCGCCGCGCAAAGGATTCCAGCAACGCCCCGCCGGTGGGGGTGTGGATGACTTCGGGGTGAAATTGCACGCCGTACAGACGGCGGGCTTCATCGGCAATGGCCGCATGGGGAATGCTGTTGGTCCGCGCCACCGTGACAAAGCCGGTGGGCAGGGTTTCGATATGATCGCTGTGGCTCATCCACACGGTGTGGGGCGTGCCTTGATCCCAAATGCCCTCCAGCCAACGGGTGGGGGCGGTGACAAAACACTCTGCGTGGCCAAACTCCCGCTTTTGGGAACTCTCCACCCGTCCCCCCAACACGTGGACCAGCGACTGCATCCCATAACAAATCCCCAAAACAGGGATACCTGCGGAAAACAGAGCGGGCTCGGGCAGAAAGCTACCGGTTTCATGCACCGACGCGGGCCCACCGGAAAGGATGATGCCCGATGGCTTTTTGTCCAGAATGGTTTGCAGCGGGGTGTGGGCGGGGACAATTTCGCAAAACACCTCAAACAACCGCAGCCGCCGCGCAATCAGCGCCGTCACCTGCGATCCATAATCCACAATCACCAGTGTTTGTTTCTCGTCCATAGTCCCATCATCTCTGCATCAAAAGAAACCCACCATACAAAACCAAAGCCAGCGGGGCAAGATGAGAGGAGGGGGGGGGAGGGTTGATTTCAAAACCATGGGGAAAAGGCGGGGCGGAAAAAATACCGCAAGGTGAGGCCTCGATAGAGGCTGAACCGGGGATGATTTTTTTCGCCTCGGCGCAGCGCACCCCTTGAGGCCCAAAGAGAACTGTGGGGGTGGGAGCCGCGTGCTCCCGAAGAAAAGGCTCCCACCCAGCAGAATTTGTCCCCCGCCTCAAGCGTACGCTTCGCCGAGTCGAAAAAAATCATCCTCCCTCGCTGCGCTCAGTCCGGTATTTTTTCCCCCTCGCCCTTGACCCGGGGGACAAATCCTGCTGCCCCAACCCCGCCTTTTCAGCCCCCTTTTTGACGTTCCATCGCCGCCTGCACAAAGGACACAAACAGGGGGTGGGGGTTGTGGGGGGTGGATTTCAGCTCGGGGTGGAATTGCACGCCCACGAACCAGGGGTGGTCTTTGAGTTCGATAATTTCTGGCAAGGTGCCATCGGGGGAATCGCCAGCAATGATCATGCCCTTGTCCGCCAGCACAGATTCATAGGACCGATTCATTTCATAGCGGTGGCGGTGGCGCTCTGAAATCATGGTGGTGCCATAAATACGGGCGGCCAAGGTGTCAGGGTGCAAACGGCAGGGATAAGCCCCTAGGCGCATGGTGCCGCCCTTGTGATCGTTTTGTGTGCGCTGCTCGCGGCCTTCGCCGCGCTGCCAACCGGTCATCAGGTCGATGATGGGGTCTTCGCACGCCCCAAACTCTGTGGAACTGGCCCCGCTGAGGCCGCAGACATTCTGCGCAAACTCAATGGCCGCCATTTGCATCCCAAAACAAATGCCCAAAAAGGGAACGTTATGGTTGCGGGCATGGGTGATGGCGGCCATTTTGCCGCGGGTGCCGCGCTCCCCAAAACCGCCTGGGACCAAAATGGCATCGCAGGGGGACAAATCGGCCACACCATCCCGCACCTGATCCGCGGACAGCCACGCGATGTTGGTTTTCACCCCGCAGTGCAAGCCCGCGTGATCGATGGCCTCGATCAACGATTTATAGGAATCATGCAGGGATGTGTATTTGCCCACAATCCCCACCGTCACCTGCCCATGCTGCTGATGGCGCAGGGTGTGCAGACGGTGCCACGCCGAAAGGTCGGTGTCCTTTTTGGGGATTAAGTGAAAAAATTCCAAAATGCGCTCGTCCATGGCCTCGGCATGCAAGGCGGCGGGCACGTCGTAAATGGAGGGCACATCATACCCCGCAATCACATGGGACGGCCGCATATTGCAAAAACGGGCAATTTTCGCCCGCGCCTCTGGCGGGATGGGATGTTCGCAGCGACACACCAGAAAATCTGGCTGGATCCCGACGCTGAGCATTTCCTTCACGGAATGCTGCGTGGGCTTGGTTTTCAGCTCCCCCGCACTGGCAATATAGGGCAGCAGGGTCAGGTGGATAAAGGCCGTATGGGACATGCCGTGATCGTTGCGCAGTTGGCGGATGGCCTCCAGAAACGGCAGGCCCTCAATATCCCCCACGGTGCCCCCAATTTCACACAGGACAAAATCGCAATCGTCGGTGTTGCTGAGGATAAATTCCTTAATGGCATCTGTGACGTGGGGGATGACCTGAATGGTGGCCCCCAGATAATCCCCGCGACGTTCGCGGGCGATGACTTCGGAATAAATTTTGCCGGTGGTGATGTTGTCGCCCCGCTTGGCGGTGACACCGGTGAAGCGTTCATAGTGGCCAAGGTCCAGATCCGTTTCGGCGCCGTCGTCGGTGACGAAGACCTCCCCATGCTGATAGGGACTCATGGTGCCAGGGTCCACGTTCAGATAGGGGTCCAATTTCCGCAGGCGCACGGCATACCCCCGCGCCTGTAGCAACGCCCCCAAAGAGGCCGACACAATGCCCTTACCAAGCGAGGAAACAACACCCCCAGTGATAAAAAGAAATTTCTGGCGCATCTACGGGGCCGGTGCAGGAGCGGGTTGGGGTTGAGACGGCTGGGGCTGAGGCTCCGGTTTGGACTCAATCTGGGGCTGGACCGCGGGTTTATCCTCTGGCTTGGTTTCTGATTTTTTCTCAGGGATTGCCAGCGTTGCGGGGGCGGCTGGGGTTTCCAGATCTAGGTTCAAGGGTTTGGTCGGCGTCAGAGGTTTGGCCGGCGTCTGGGGCGCAGGCGTACCCTCCATGGGCAGGGTTGTGGCCTTGACGGCCTCAGACAGGGCCTGCGTCGGATCGTTCTTCTGCCCCTTAGAAACATAAGCCAGAACCAAACTTAGCCCAATAAAAATCGCCGCCAGCCACGTTGTGAGTTTGGCCAGAGGGTTGCTGCTGGCCCGCGGGGTTGTCATGCGGGAAGGGTTGCTTTGTCCCGCCAGCCCCCCCAGGGCGCCCGTATTGCGCTTTTGCATCAAAACCACCACAATCAGGGCCAAGGTGACAAGGGCATGCAGAGTGATTAAAACCGTCATGAAACAGACTCTCTATGAAAAAAACGCCCCATCATAGCAGGTGATTCAGGGAATTCAAGGATCAGGGAGGGTGAAAAAACAGAAGAAAAACCCCTAACCCCACACAATCCTTTGGCCATCTGCCAAGGCGCGGGCGATGGCGGCATCGTCGGCGGCGGGGGAAAGGCTGATCTCCGGCGGCAGAGCGTGGTGCAGCACCGCATGGCGCACCAAGGGATCCAGATAAAAACTAAACCCCACCCCGTGCAGGCCGTGGCTGGTGTAAACGCCGCCGCGGCCAATGTCTTGGCCCAACGCAAACAGATGAAACCCGATCCCCTGATGATACGACAGATACCGTCCATCCACCCAATCAATGCTGACCCGCACATCGGGGCAAAGGGCCCCGATACGGTCGCGCAAAGCCAGCATTTGGCGAATCTCGGCATCCAGCGGCTCTGGATACACCCCTGCCAAGGCGTCGGCTTTGGGGCCGGTGTATTGCAACAGGGGCTCGATGAAGGCCGCCCCCTCGGGGGTCATGTCCTCTGGTTTTTGCTTCACGGCCACAGCGCGGCGCTGATCGGGGGACAATCCCGCCAGATCCATAATACGGCTGGCCAAACCCGCATGGCTGAGATCCAAAACACACGGTCCCACCGATAACGTGCGCATTAACCAGAACAACAGGCGCAAAACTTCCAAAAGGCCCTGATGGGCCACGGTGTCAGGGTCCCCATAAAATTCCGCCCCCACTTGGGTGGATTGACGCTCGGGCTTCATTTGGGATGCCCGCATCCGAAACACCTGTCCCACATAGCCCAAACGCACGGGATGGCCTTGGCCCGCGTAGTGTTGTTTGGCAATGCGGGCGATTTGCGGGGTGATGTCGGACCGCAAAACCAACGGGGCATCGGTGCTGGGGTCATGGACACGAAAACGGCTTTCCCCTGTGGGGGGCTGGGTTTTGTCTTCTTGCTCCAGCGGGGTGGGCTCCACCAGATCATAGCCAAAGCCGTACATACACTGCAGGCAGGTTTGTTTGAGCCGGTTTAACCAATAAGCCTCTGCGGCGATGCTATCGTGAAGGCCGATGGGCAACAGAGGAGTCATGATCCCTTCTCCCGAATCAACAAAATGGCATTGCGCTCTTGATCCATAAAGCCCAAGGCCATGAGGCGATTTTGATCATCCATCAAAACCGTCAATCCACTGGCCACAGGCACAGAAAACGTTTGTTGACGCAACAGGCGCAGCCCCTGCGCCGTGTAATTAAAAAAAGCCAGATTTTTGAGATCGTTGCGGAAAGAAATCACTTCGTTGCCCACCTGGCCATCGGCGTTGGCCATCACCGTTAGGGGGCGCAGGGTTGTGCCTGGAATCACACTGGAAAAGCCGTAAAATTTCCCCAAAACCTTGGGCTTTCCGTCAATGAGTTGGTGAAACGTCAAATAGGAATTGCCCCCCGGATCCTGCAGCGTCACCAGCGCGGGGGGATTTTGGGTATCATCCACCCCCACAAAATCCATCAGTCCCGCATGCCTCGGCTGGGGCAGGGTCATGACGCGGGACAGGCGGTCCTGAATTTTAAAAAACAAAGACAGGGCGGAGGTATTGTCCTGCTGCAGCGTAATCACCGCGATGCCTTTGACGCCGTCGGTTTTATCCAAATTCACGATTTGGGCGGTGCCCGCAACAAAAATCTCTGTGCTGGGCAGGGTATAGGGCTGAGAGGTGCCCGCAGCATTTTGAACAATCAAGCTTTGCGCCCCCACCGATTCGCCCATGACTTGTAGGGGCACCCCTTGGACCACCCCCCCAAAGGTGAGGGTTTCTTGATTGTCTTGGCCCACCACCTTCCCCTGCGCCGGCTCCACAATGACTTGGGCAAAGGAGGGGGTCAGGCGGTACAAACGACCGCCTTGATCCTGTCCCGCAATCTCTGGTTTGTCCTGAAATGTGGCCAGAACCAAATGATCAAAGGTGCGGCCGGCCTCCACCATGGCAAGATCAAAATTGACCGTTCCCACATTGACAGTGGTGGCAGCGGCGGCGGGTAAGGCCATCAAGAAAAACACCATCAGGCCAAAAAAATGGGGGAGTGGGAGCCCCCTGCTGCGATGCCGCCGTAAAAAGAGACAACGCATCATAACATGCTAAAACCGCAACCAACGCACCAACACAACCTGAGGCAGGCTGGCGATTTTGGCGATGATGTCTTCGGGCACGTCTTGGTCCACCTCAATCAGGGAAATGGCTTCCCCGCCCAAGGTGCGGCGGCCCAGATGGAATGTGGCGATGTTGACGTTGGCCTCCCCCAGCAGGTGACCGATTTTTCCGATGTACCCAGGTTTGTCAACGTTGCGAATCAGGATCATGCGGGGGGCCACTGTGGCCTCCAGCGGGACGTCATCCACAGACACAAAGCGCGGTTGATTGCCGTGAAACACGCTGCCCATGACGCTGCGGGTTTGGCCGTGGGCCGTCATTTCCAGATGAATGCTGTTGGTGTAATCGCCGCTATTATCCAGCAGGGTTTCTGACAGGGCAATGCTGCGCTCTTTGGCCACACTCAGGGCATTGATGCCGTTCACCTGATCCAGCATGGGCGAGAGCAGATGATGCACCAACGTGGCCGTTAAGGGCTTCACGTTCATGCCCCGCAACGTCCCCGCATAGGTGATTTTTAACGACGACACGCTGCCATCGGCCATTTGGCCCATAAAGCTTCCCATTTGCTCGGCCAAGGTTAAATAGGGCTGCAGCTGTCTGGCCTGCTCTGCGGTTAAGGAGGGCACATTCACCGCGTTGATAACGGCGCCGCTGAGCAAATAATCACTCATCTGCTCGGCCACCTGCAGGGCCACATTTTCCTGCGCTTCGTTGGTCGATGCGCCCAAATGCGGGGTGACAATCACCCGTTCGTGACCAAACAAAATGTTGTCTTTGGCGGGTTCAACCTCGAACACATCCAGCGCGGCGCCGGCCACGTGACCACTGTCCAGCGCCTCTTTCAAATCCGCTTCCTGCACAATACCGCCGCGGGCGCAGTTGATGATAAAGACACCCTTTTTGGTTTTGGCCAAAGTCTCTTTGTTCAGCAAGTGTTTGGTTTTGTCATTCAGGGGGGTATGCACCGTGATAAAATCGGCGCGGCGCAGCAGGGTGTCCAAATCGGCTTTTTCGATATGCAGCTCAACGGCCCGCTCTTCCGATAAAAAGGGATCAAAACCCAAAACTTTCATCCCCAGCCCTTGCGCACGCGAGGCCACAATGGCCCCAATGTTGCCGCACCCAATAACACCCAAAGTTTTGCCGGTGATTTCCACGCCCATAAATTTGGATTTTTCCCATTTTCCGGCGTGGGTGGATGCGCTGGCCTGCGGGATTTGACGGGCAAGGGCCATCATCAGGGCAATGGCATGTTCCGCCGTGGTGGTGGAATTGCCAAAGGGGGTGTTCATCACCACAATGCCCTGTTTGGTGGCCGCGGGCAAATCCACGTTATCCACCCCAATGCCGGCGCGTCCAATGACCTTCATGGTTTTGGCAGCCGCAATCAATTCTGGCGTGGCGGTGGTTGAGGACCGAATGGCCAGACCATCATATTGACCGATGATGGCTTTCAGCTCGTCTGGGGATAATCCGGTTTTCACATCCACATCGATGCCGCGGCTTTTGAAAATATCCGCCGCTTGGGGGCTCATTTTATCGGAAATTAGAACTTTGGGCATTGTGTTTTCTGATCCTTTATGTTTGTCCGTTACGCAGACGCTTTTGCTGTTTCAAAGGCCCACGTGATCCATGGCAACAGGGCCTTGACATCGTTAGGCTCCACCGTGGCACCGCACCAAATCCGAAGGCCTGGGGGGGCGTCACGATAGGCGTTGATGTCCAGCGCCACGCCTTCTTTTTCCAACAGATCCACCATGGCCTTAATAAACGCCCGCTGGGCCGGTTCATCTTTGGATAAAAACACAGGGTCCGTCAGTTTTAAACACACAGAGGTGTGGGAGCGAATGGCAGGATCCTCCGCCAAAAAGTCCACCCACGGGGTTTGGGCTACCCATGATGCCAAATGGCCAAGGCTTTCCTTTGACCGCGCCACCATGGCGGGGGCACCCCCAATGGCATGGGCCCATTTCAGGGCATCCAAAACATCCTCCACACACAGCATGGACGGGGTGTTGATGGTTTCTGCGGCAAAAATCCCCTCGTTCAATTTGCCTTTTTTGGTCAGGCGAAACAGCTTGGGCAGCGGCCATGCCGGCGTGTAGGACTCCAAACGGGCCACGGCGCGGGGGCTGAGGATCAAAACCCCGTGCTGGGCTTCCCCGCCCAGAACCTTTTGCCACGAATACGTCAAAACATCAATTTTGTCCCACGGCATGTCATAGGCAAACACGGCGGATGTGGCATCACACAGGGTTAATCCCGCCCGATCATCCGCAATCCAGTCCGCATTTGGCACCACAACGCCGGAGGTCGTGCCGTTCCAGCAAAACACAATGTCATGATCTGGGTTGGCCTTGGTCAGATCCGGCAGTTGGCCATAGGGGGCCTGATACACGTGGGTATCTTTGAGCTTCAGCTGCTTCACCGCATCGGTGACCCAGCCATCTGAGAAACTTTCCCATGCGAAAATGTCCACGGGGCGGGGTCCAAGAAGGGTCCACATCGCCGCCTCAAACGCGCCGGTGTCCGAGGCCGGCATGATCCCAATATGGTAATCCTGCGGCAAATTCAACAACTGGCGGGAAAGCTGGACAACCTCATGGATGCGGGCTTTGCCGTCCTTGGCCCGATGGGACCGTCCCAACAGCGCGGAAGAGAGGGCCGAAAGATCCCACCCAGGACGCTTAGCGCATGGGCCCGAAGAAAAATAAGGACGATCAGGACGCAGAGAAGGCTTTTGCATAATTTTTTAACGAAGATCAGGTTAAATAGGGAACACACCCAAAAAAGAGCATGATAGTACCCCAGATGCGCCGTGCGTCAATCATAAATTTCTTCTGCCCCTTGGCCGTTTCCGTATTGGCTTTGTCTTTGGGGGGGGCTGCCTTTGCTGAGCCCAAAAAAGAGCCCTTACCGGCTTCTATTGTGTCCGCCAAGGCGGGTCCCTATGTCAAAACCTCTTTGGATCCCAAACCTGCTGCCCCGTCGCCCCCGACGCCAGCTGCACCTGAAAAAACGGCATCCCAGCCTGGGAAGGACAAAGAAAGCGACAAAACATCCTCTGCCCCGCCCCTGCCCAAAATCGTGAATCGGGACAAAACATCCCTGCCTGCAGCGGATGCGGCCCCATCTCCTGCACCTGCGCCTGCTCAGGGGGAGGGGATCTCTGCCTTGCTGAAAGGCCCCCAAAACAAGGGAAAATACATCAAAATTCCCGCCCCCACTGTGGATTTGACCCCGCCGCCCCCTGCGGCGCCCGCGAACACAAAGACAGGGGAGGCCCCAAAAGACGCACCAGCGGATCCGGCCCGCAAAGCCGAAGCGGATTCTGTGATTAATGATTTGGAAGATCTGGCATCTGCCCCGCCACCGCCGCCCCAACGGGATGCCAAAACGGGGAATGTGGTTTTGCCCAACAAAAGCCGAACGGTGGTGGTGGAACAGGGGTCTGTTGTGTTGGATTCTTCTGCCCTGAAAACCATCATAGAGGCCCAAAATCGTGATGATCTGGTGTCCTATGGCAACACCATGGGCAAAAGTCTGGCGCAAAACCTGACGCTGCTGTCGCAATTTTATTCGTTTTCCTTAAGCGTTGGCTCTGGCAACCCTGCAGCGGTGCCTGCGGCCAAGCCAGAACCAGCACTTTCCCCCTCTGATGCCAAGACAAAATCCAAGAAAACCAAAAAGGCAAACCGCAAAAAAAGATAGAAACAGGGGTTGGGCCTGAATCCCCTCCCCAGAATTCAAAAAAGGGAGACCCGAGAGTCTCCCTTTTTTCGTTCTGTCTTCCGTTCCTCGGCTACGCCGCCTCATCCCCCAACAGGTCATGAGAGGGCTGGCCCAAAGACACATACTGATCGGTAATGGCCTGAGGCTGGGCCGTCACATAATCCCGCTGGCGGGCGATGGAACGATAACGGTTGTAAACGCTGCCGGTTCCCGCAGGAATCAGGCGGCCCACAATGACGTTTTCCTTTAGCCCCATCAGGTAATCCACACGACCAGCCGTGGCCGATTCCGTCAGAACACGGGTGGTTTCCTGGAACGATGCGGCGGAAATGAACGAATGGGTTTGCAGCGACGCCTTGGTAATCCCCTGCAAAACAGGCTCCCCAACGGCGGGGCGCTTGCCCTCGGCCAGCAACTTGGTGTTTTCCTGACGCATGGTGATTTTATCCACCTGTTCACCGACGAGGAACGTGGATTCCCCCTGATCAATCACGTCCACCTTTTGCAGCATTTGGCGGATGATGACCTCGATATGTTTATCGTTGATCTTCACCCCTTGCAGGCGGTAAACGTCCTGAATTTCGTTAATCAGGTAATCGGCGAGGGCCTCAATCCCCTTAATCCGCAAAATGTCGTGGGGGACAGGGTTTCCGTCCACCAGCAGATCCCCGATTTCCACAAAATCTCCCTCCCGAACGGCCAAGTGGCGGCCTTTGGGCAGGGTGTATTCCACGGGTTCAGCGGATTCATCTTCGGGGGTGATGATGATTTTACGTTTGGTTTTGTTGTCTTTCCCAAACTCAATGCGACCGGCGGTTTCGGCCATGATGGCGTGGTCCTTGGCTTTGCGGGCCTCGAACAGCTCGGCCACACGGGGCAGACCCCCTGTAATGTCACGGGTTTTGGACGATTCCCGCGGAATCCGGCCCAGAACATCCCCCGCCTGAACCGTGGCCCCGTTGGGCACGTTCAGGATGGAATCCACGGACATGAAATAACGGGCCTCTAACCCATTATCCAGCGTCAGAACGTTGCCATCGGCATCCCGCAGGGTGATGCGGGGCTTCAGGTCATTCCCACGGGCCTGTTGTTTCCAGTCGATGACGACACGGTTGGACAATCCGGTGGTTTCATCCAGAATCTCCCGCATGGAGAGTCCTTCGATCAGGTCCACATAATGGGCCACACCGCTTTTTTCCGTGATGATGGGCAAGGTGTAGGGATCCCATTCCGCCAGACGCTGGCCGGCGTTGACCTGATGATCGGCCTCCACCAGCAAACGGGCACCATAAGGCAGACGATAGCGGGCTTTTTCGCGGTTATCAAAATCACGCAGCACAACCTCGGCATTCCGGTTCATGACGATCTGAACACCCTCGCCGTTGCGCACGACCTTGGCATGTTCCAAAATCACGGTGGCATCAATGTTGGATTCGATATAGGACTGCTCCGCCGCACCCTGCGCCGCACCCCCAATGTGGAAGGTCCGCATGGTCAGCTGGGTTCCGGGCTCCCCAATGGATTGCGCGGCGATGACCCCTACGGCTTCCCCGATGTTGACGGGGGTTCCGCGGGCCAAGTCACGGCCGTAACACGCACCGCAAACCCCAAATTCGGTTTGACAGGTCAGAACAGAGCGGATTTTCATAGAGAAAACCCCGATCATGTCGATGTGGGCCACGTGGTCCTCGTCCAGCAAGGTTCCCTTGGCAATCACAACCTCACCGGTGTTGGGGTGTTTCACGTCTTCGGCAACAACACGGCCCAAAACACGCTCGGACAGCGGGGAAATGACATCCCCCCCATCAATGACAGCGCGGACGGTGATGGACTCTTCGGTGCCGCAATCCTCTTCAACAATAATACAGTCCTGCGCCACGTCCACCAGACGACGGGTCAGATACCCAGAGTTCGCCGTTTTCAGCGCCGTATCCGCCAGACCTTTTCGGGCCCCGTGGCTGGAATTAAAGTATTCCAGAACGCTCAGGCCTTCTTTAAAGTTGGAAATGATGGGCGTTTCGATGATTTCCCCCGAAGGTTTCGCCATCAAGCCACGCATTCCCGCCAGCTGCTTAATCTGCGCCGCGGATCCCCGCGCCCCAGAATGGGCCATCATGAAAACGGAATTCACCTGACCGTTGGCGTTGAGTTTGGCCATACCCTTCATCATCACATCGGACAATTTGTCCGCGGTTTGGGACCAAATGTCGATGACTTTGTTGTATTTTTCCCCGTGGGTGATCAAACCGTCCATGTACTGTTGTTCAAATTCCAGCACTTTGATTTTGGCTTCCTCGATCAGGGCGCCCTTTTCCGGTGGAATGACCATGTCATCTTTTCCAAAGGAAATGCCGGCTCTGGCCGCGTGTTTATAGCCCAAGGCCATCATCTGATCACAGAAAATCACAGAATTTTTCTGACCACTGTGACGATAAACGATATCAATCAGGTTGGAGATATCTTTTTTCGTCAAAACGCGGTTCACCAATTCCAACGTGATGTTTTTGTGCCGTGGCAGGATGTTGTAAATCAACAAACGGCCTGGGGTGATGTCCACAACTTTTTTGTAATGGTCCCCATGACGATCCACCAGATCCGCGCGATAGCGAATTTTGGTGTGCATGGTGATGACCCCTGCGGCCAAGGCGTGTTCGACCTCTGCCATGGTGGCAAAGGCGCGGTTTTGCCCTGGGGCGCCGTCCTCAAGCAAGCTGAGGTAATAAATCCCCAAAACAATGTCCTGACTGGGAACAATGATGGGCTTGCCGTTGGCGGGGCTGAGGATGTTGTTGGTACTCATCATCAAAACGCGGGCTTCCAGCTGCGCTTCCAAGGATAGCGGAATGTGAACCGCCATCTGGTCCCCGTCAAAGTCGGCGTTAAAGGCCGAACACACCAGCGGGTGCAACTGAATGGCTTTCCCCTCGATCAACACAGGCTCAAAGGCCTGAATGCCCAAACGGTGCAGCGTGGGGGCGCGGTTCAGCAAAACGGGGTGTTCCCGAATGACTTCTTCCAAAATGTCCCAAACTTCGGGGCGCTCTTTTTCCACAATGCGCTTGGCTTGCTTGATGGTGCTGGCCAAACCGTACAGGTTCATACGGGAATAAATAAAGGGCTTAAACAGCTCCAGGGCCATTTTTTTGGGCAGGCCACATTGGTGCAGTTTCAACTCTGGCCCCACAACAATCACGGAACGACCGGAATAGTCGACACGTTTCCCCAGCAAGTTCTGACGGAAACGGCCTTGTTTCCCTTTTAAACTGTCGGAGAGGGATTTCAGCTGGCGCTTGTTTTGCGCCGTGATGGGGCGCGAGCGGCGGCTGTTGTCAAACAGAGCATCCACAGCCTCTTGCAACATCCGTTTTTCGTTGCGCACCATAATATCGGGGGCGCGGAATTCCATCAGACGCTTTAAACGGTTGTTCCGGTTAATCACACGGCGGTAAAGGTCATTCAAATCCGACGCCGCGAAACGGCCGGCCGCATCCAAAGGCACCAAGGGGCGCAAATCTGGCGGAATCACAGGAATCACATCCATGATCATCCAGTCAGGGCGGGTTTTGGAATCCAAAAACGCCTCAACCAGCTTTAAACGCTTGACCAATTTGCGACGCTTTAGGTCAGAGCTGGTGTCGGCCAGATCTTCGCGAATGCTCGTGCGCTCCGTTTCCAGATCAATGTTGCCCAGCAGACTTTTCAGGGCCTCTGCCCCGATTTCCGCGGTAAAGGCATCTTCGCCGTATTCATCCTGCGCATCAATATATTCGTGCTCGGTCAGCAGCTGGCCGTGGGACAGGGATGTCAAGCCAGGCTCGGTCACCACATAGTTTTCGAAATACAGAATGCGCTCAATGTCCTTCAGCGGCAGATCCAAAATCAAACCAATGCGGGATGGCAACGACCGCAAAAACCAGATGTGGGCCACGGGGGCCGCCAGGTCAATGTGCCCCATACGTTCACGACGGACTTTGCGAACGGTGACTTCGGTGCCACACTTTTCACAAATGATCCCTTTGTATTTCATGCGCTTGTACTTGCCGCACAAACATTCATAATCTTTAATAGGGCCGAAAATACGGGCACAGAACAGACCCTCTTTTTCGGGCTTGTAGGTTCTATAATTAATCGTCTCGGGTTTTTTGACCTCACCGAAAGACCACGCCCGAATCTGCTCTGGGCTGGCAATGGTGATGCGGATTTGATCGAAGGATTGGGTGTCTTCTGTGGGGGACTGGGGGGAAAACGATCGAAAATCGCTCATGCAAACATCCTTTTTCGCCAATGCGTTTTTAGGGCAACAGAGCAACGGCTTAAGGGGCAACAGCCTTTTCCCGTTTCTGCACCAAAGACGAAGTTTATAAAAGGATGGTGCGCAAAAAGCAAGAGGAGATTTATAGGCAAGAAACATTTTTATTGTCCCCATGCCCGCCCCGCCCCATCAAAATCACAAAAAACCTGTGGGAACGCCATAATTATCGGCAATTATCGGCGCCTCGCCATGGCAGCATGCGAATTAGTGCCATGGTTTCTATGCCAAAAAAGAATAACCCAAAGAAAAATACGATCCCATGAAAAAAGCCTGTTGACAGGGGGGCGGCGGTGATCTATAACCACACTCCC
>CANGYM010000038.1 GCA_947458145.1 Alphaproteobacteria bacterium
GCCATAAAACTTTATTAAGCAGACGCAACGTATGGATGGCATCATTCTCTTCGTTTTCCTGAATGATGTTCGGATTAATCGCAGAGCGACGAACACGTTGAAAATTATCCGCAAACGCATGCCCCAGTAATTTTAAATCACCCCCCGATAAATCATCATATCCAAATTCATCCGCATAAAATTTAATAACCTCTGACCATTCCTCTGCCGTATGGAATTTCACAGCATCTTCATTGGCAAGGCGTTTGCCGCTGTTAAACCACCATCCGTAAACCGCGGCATTTAATTCTGTCAGGGGGCGATGCTGGTCGCCAATATTATCCCCAAAACGGGACGTCAAAAAATCAACATGACCTCTGTGGTGAAGAGGATCAACTTCAAATTTCCCAACAAACCTCTCAGAAAAAGATCCCGACTCCACCATAAAATCCATCTTTATAGGAATACTGTTGGCCAATACGATAACCCAAAAACGACAGATCCTCTGTAACATCCATCACATTTTTCCCTACCCCCTCGCCTCGCACACAAAAAAACGATAGAATGGCCCGTACAGTGAATCAAACCATGGATGGTCAGGATGACGGTTGTTGTGGATGCGTTTCGCGCCCCTTTGTGTGTTGCGGGGGACGATCGGCTGGCGTTTTTGCAGGGGTTGATGACACAGGCCATCACGCCACAGGCGGCGCCCGCCTACGGGGCCATCCTGACGCCGCAGGGGCGGGTGCTGCATGATGCCCTGATTGTGTATACGGCGGATGCCGTGCTGGTGTTTGGGGAAACGGCACGCTTGGCGGATGCGGCGGCGTTGCTGGATCGGTATCGCCTGCGGGCCAAGGTCACCGTGACCACGCCGTCTTTGCGCCTGCGGCGCAGCGCGGCGGCCTCTGAACACACCCCCTTTCCGGATCCCCGCCATCCCGCTTTGGGCTGGGTTGGCTACGGCCCAGAAACGCCGGAGGGCGGGGAGGGGGATCTGACGTGGTATCACCGCGCCCGTTTCCTAAACACCGTCCCCGAGGGCGCTTTGGATATGCCGGTGGGCGAGGCTCTGCCCCTGGACTACGGTCTGGACCGCTGCCACGGCATCGCGTGGGACAAGGGCTGCTACATGGGCCAAGAGGTCACCGCCCGCATGCATTACCGCACCTTGGTGAAAAAGCATCTGGTGACGGTGGGCCTGCATCACCCCAATGACACCGCCGCCCTGCCACCCGCCTTTACCGATCTGCGGGATGCGGATGGCCACATACAGGGCCTGATGGCCTCATCCTCAGGGACAGGGCAGGGGGCCATGGGTCTGGCACTGGTGAAAAAAGAGACGCTCTGGCCGCTGTATGGGGACGGGGTGATGGTGGTGAGTGGTGAGTAGTGAGTGGGGAGTAGTGAGTGGTGAGTGGAGGTTCTTATATTCCCTTGACTGACAGGGGGACGGAGATACCTTTATTCTACTCACTACTCACTACTCACTACTCACTACTCACTACTCACTACTCACCACTACCTACTCACCACTCACCACTCACCACTCCCTACTCACCACCACTCCCCACTCACCCCCCCGACCGTAACCCCTGTAAAATCAGGGAACTGATCTGGCTTTGGCTCAGGCCGAAACCGGCATCGGGGCCGCCCTCGTCCTGATCTATCAGGCTTTGGGCTCTAACAGGGGCGGTTTTCAGAAACGACAGGGACGAGAGCACCTGATCCTTCACCTCTTGCCGCAACAGGGATTTCAGCTGGCTTTCAAACAAACTTTGCACCTCTTCACGAATCTGGGCGCGGATGCTGTCGCCTTCATCAAACACACGCCCCCGTTTGCGACTTTCGCTGGGTGTGGCATCGGTTAGGTATTTTGGCATAATAAGTCTCCTTTGATTTATAAAGAATATGGGGAGTGGTGAGTAGGGAGTGGTGAGTAGGGAGTGGTGAGTAGGGAGTAGGGAGTAGGGAGTAGGGAGTAGGGAGTAGGGAGTAGGACAAGGGCATGTCTAAGTCACTGTCAGTCAAGGGAATATAAAAACCTCCACTCACCACTCACCACTCCCTACTCACCACTCACCACGCACCACTTGTTTCAAGATTCATAAACATCCCGCCGGTGGCCAACGTGAACAATCAAAACCGTTTTCGTGTCTGTATTGATATGGGCCAACAGGCGGTAATCGCCCACGCGAAACCTGTAAACATTGGATAACGTCCCCACCAAACGTTTGCTGAAATGAAGGGGATCTTGGGGGATGCGATCCCGAACATAGGTCATGATCCTCAGGCGATGATCATGGGACAAACGCCGCAGATCCTTAATGGCCTCCTCACTAAGCGTGACTGTCCACATTCGTCAAACCAAGAGCTTCAAACGCTTCATCAACAGTATAAACTTTTTTGGTGGCACGCAACCGCTCCGCCGCCAAAAATACGTCCTCCATGTCCTCCAGGGCCTCAACAATGGCCTTGCGGGCGTAATAGGTTTTGGTGCGGCCGGTTTTTTGGGCCAGATCACTCAACCGTTGTTCAACATCGGGGGGCAGGCGAAGAACAAGCATGGGGACCTCCTGTAAGTGTAATACATGTATAGCATAGAGGTGAGGAAAAGGCAAGGGGTGGGGAAGACGTCTTCCTACACATCCTCCGCCCTGAAATGGCGATAACCTTCGTAGTGGTAACTGGCGTCCAGACCCCGCATAAACAGGGCACGTTCGTGGATGGTATCGGTCAGGGCGTTTTTCAGCAGGTGTTTGATTTCCAAATCCTTCACAACGCTGCGCTCCATGGCGGAGAGATAATCGTCCTTGGCAATCAGGGACCAATCCACAGCCTGCCACGTTTCTTTTTTCAAAAGACAATCCAGCCACAGGCGGGTGGCGCGGCCATTGCCCTCTCGAAACGGGTGGGCGATGTTCATTTCGACATATTTTTCAACGATTTGATCGAACGTGCCTTGGGGCATGGCATCGATGTGGGCCAGCGAAGCCTGCAAATGCATCACAGGGGCAAAGCGAAATGACCCCTTGGCGATGTTCACATCGCGGATTTTGCCCGCAAAATCATAAATATCCCCGAACAAACACCGATGGATGTCTGCCAACCCTGCAAAGGTCCCAACGGGGATGGCATCCAACGCCCCTGTTTCAAAAAGACGCTTGGCGTTGTGTTTACTGATTTTTTCCTCGGCAATGCTCAGGGCGATGGGATCGGTGATGTTCAGTTTGTTTGGTAAAACCATAATCATTTTTCGGTTAGATTTTTCATGAAAAATAACCCCTACACCACCCGCCGCTCCCGCGCGGCGGCGCCCCTTATTTTTTTAGGACTCTTTTTCCAGGAAAAAAACAAAAATGAACAATGACTACAAAAACCATAACAATTTGCACCGGCCGAAGTTTTTCTGGGGGCAAAATTTTCAAAAAAGGAAACAAGACAAAGCCAACCAAAAGAATAATAATCGTCCCAAACCACATCTCCATTGTTCGGATTTGTAGTTGTTTTTCTTTTGAAATTTTTTGTGGCTCTGGGGTTTCTGTCATGGGATTCATTCCTGGATTGGGTTATTAACGGGTCGTGAGATTTAAAACAGGTTCAGCATCGTTTGATGAAACAAGGGTAATCAAAAGATTATTCACCAAATCTGCCTTTTTTTCATCAGAAAAACCCAGTTTACTAGCCCCCTGTGAGAAATGCTCCACCACATCATCGACGATACTCAGGGCATTTTTAACCAGGTACTCCCGTGCCTCTAAAGAGGCAACAGCCTGCTGACGTTTGAGCATGGCGGTGGCAATCTCAGGGGCGTAGGCCAAGTGCGATAAGCGCACATCCTCAATATGAATGCCTGCAACACTGACCTTTTCCTGAAGGGTTTTGGCCAGCATTTCTGAAATCACGGGTGCATGGGCCCGCAAAGAAACCACATCATCTGAGCCATCATAGGGATGTTGCGAGGCGATGCTCCGTAGAACCACCTCACTCTGATTTTTTATAAAAACTTCATAATTTTCAACATTGTATTTGGCTTGGGCCGCATCCACAACACGCCAGACAATGACACACGCCAGTTCCACAGGATTTCCCCGTAAGTCATTCACTTTCAAAACAGGTGTGCTCATGTTGATGACTTTAAGCGAAACGGTGTCCTTTAGTGTAAAGGGCAACGTCCATAAAAATCCCTGATGACCATGAATGGTGCCCACATATTTTCCAAAAAATGTCATGACTTTGGCTTCATTGGGTGAGATCATTGTAAAACCCGTTAAAATCAAAAACCCAAAGAAAACAACAACGGCAACAACAACAGAAAAAACAAGAGGGAAAAGGTAAGTTTGTCCCAGAAAAATCATCAGAAAAGCAACAATGGCACTGGTCAAAACAACCGCAAATCCCTCCACACAAAGGGCTTTTTTATCAACAATCGGAGTCATAAAGATTACCTTAAATACATTCAAATGAATCAACGTTAGGAGACAAACCTTAAAAAAGTATTAACGCCCCCCCCTACGCCACCCGCCTCTCCCGCGCCACCGCCATCCTTCTCTCCAACTCCGGCCGAAAATGCCGGATCAGGCCCTGCACGGGCCATGCGGCGGCATCGCCCAGGGCGCAGATGGTGTGGCCCTCGATTTGTTTGGTGAGGTCCCACAGCTGGTCGATTTCTTCGGGCTGGGCGTTGCCTGATACCATACGGGTCAGCATCCGCCACAGCCAGCCGGTGCCTTCGCGGCAGGGGGTGCATTGGCCGCAGGATTCATGTTTGTAAAAATACGATAAATTGGCAATGGCGGCGACAATATCGGTGGATTTGTCCATAACGATGACGCCGGCGGTGCCCAGACCCGATCCCACCTCGCGCAGGGCATCATAGTCCATCAGCAGGGGGTCACACTGATCCGCAGGGACCAACGGGACCGAGGATCCCCCGGGAATGATGGCCAGCAAATTGTCCCACCCGCCGCGCACGCCGCCGGCGTGACGCTCGATCAGGTCTTTGAGGGGGATGCTCATGGATTCTTCCACGTTGCAGGGGGTGTTGACGTGGCCGGATATGCAGAAAATTTTTGTCCCCGCATTGTTGGGGCGGCCAAAGGACGAAAACCACGCGGGGCCGCGGCGCAGAATCTCCGGCACCACGGCGATGGTTTCCACGTTGTTGATGGTGGTGGGGCACCCGAACAATCCCACACCGGCGGGAAAGGGGGGCTTTAGGCGCGGCTGGCCCTTATTCCCCTCTAAACTTTCCAACAAAGCCGTTTCTTCGCCGCAGATGTACGCCCCCGCGCCGCGGTGAACGTGAATGTCCATGGCCCAATCGCTGCCGCAGGCGTTTTTGCCCAGCAGGCCCGCGGCGTAGGCCTCGTCTACAGCGGCCTGCAGGCGCATGGCCTCGTTATAAAATTCGCCCCGTACATAAATATAGACGGTGTGGGCACGGATGGCAAAGGCAGCAATGACGCATCCCTCCAGCAGGCGGTGGGGATCATGACGCAAAATGTCGCGGTCTTTGCAGGTTCCGGGTTCGGATTCATCGGCATTCACCACCAGATAACTGGGCATATCGCCACTTTTGGGCATAAAGGACCACTTCATCCCCGTGGAAAACCCCGCCCCACCGCGGCCGCGCAGGCCAGAGGTTTTGACCTCCTCAATAATCGTTTCGTGGCCCTTTTCCAACAGGGTTTTGGTGTCCTGCCAGATCCCGCGGGCGCGGGCCCCCGCCAGACCCCAGTCTTTATCGCCGTACAGGTTGGTGAAAATGCGGTCTTTGTCTTTTAAAAACATCAGGCGGCCTTTACGTTGCTGGCAGAGGGTTTGATCATATCCAGCGGCTGCACCCATGCATCGAACTGCTCTGCGGTCAGCAGATTCAGGGACAAAGCCGCCTGTTTCAGGGTTGTGCCCTCTTCAAAGGCTTTTTTGGCAATTTTCGCCGCATTGTCATACCCGATGTGGGGATTCAGGGCGGTCACCAGCATCAGGGATTCCTGCATCAGTTTGGCAATGCGGTCGGTGTTGGCCTCGATTCCGTCAACACAGCGCTCGCGAAAGGACGCCGCCGCATCCGCCAGCAAGCGAATGGACTGCAAAACCGCATAAATCATCACGGGTTTGTACACGTTCAACTGCAGATGGCTGTGGGAATTGGCCACGGCCACCACGGTGGCGTTGCCGATGACTTGGGCGCAAACCATGGTCAGGGCCTCGACTTGCGTGGGGTTGACCTTGCCAGGCATGATGGATGACCCGGGTTCGTTGGCGGGCAAGCTGAGCTCCCCCAAGCCTGAGCGCGGACCACATCCCAGCAGGCGGATGTTGCTGGCCAAGGCCATCAGGGAACTGGCCAAGGTGCTGAGCACGCCGGAAACGTCGGTGATGGCATCGTGGACAGAGAGGGCCTCGAACTTATTGGGGGCGGTGACAAAGGGCAGGCCGGTTAAATCAGACACGGTTTTGGCAAAGGCCGCCGGAAAATCGGGGTGACAGTTGATCCCCGTGCCCACAGCGGTGCCGCCTTGGGCCAGTTCGTACAGCGCCGGCAGGGTGCCCTGCAACCGGTTGATGTTGTTTTTGATTTGGGTGACATAGCCCGAAAATTCCTGCCCCAGCGTCAGCGGGGTGGCATCCTGCAGGTGGGTGCGGCCGATTTTGACGATATCGGCGAAGTCTGTGGCCTTGTGTTCCAAACTGCTTTGCAAATCGCGCAGCGCGGGCATCAGGTGGCCCGTGATGGCCTTGGCCGCCGCGATGTGCATGACGGTGGGAAAGGTATCGTTGGACGATTGCCCCATGTTGCAGTGATCGTTGGGGTGAACGGGGGTTTTGACACCGCGGGGGTGGCCCAAGCGTTCGTTGGCGCGGTTGGCCAGCACTTCGTTGGCATTCATGTTGGTTTGGGTGCCCGATCCCGTTTGCCACACGGCCAAGGGAAATTGACCGGCAATGGACCCACTCAGCACATCATCCGCCGCCGCCACAATGGCATCCGCCACAGGAACGGGCAACAGGCCCAGGGCCTTATTCACCAAGGCCGCCGCCTTTTTTTGGATCATCAACGCGCGAATCAATTCCGCCGGCATTTTTTCAATGCCAATGGGAAAATTATCCAGCGACCGCTGGGTCTGCGCCCCCCAATAACAGTCAGCGGGAACCTCAATAGGGCCAAGGGAGTCTGTTTCCGTGCGGGTTTGTATCATTATGGGGCCTTTCCTTTTCCTTAAAAACCTTTCCCCGTTCTACCATGGGGAACAGGGCAGGGTAAAGGGGGAAACAACGGGGAAAAAACCGCCCCATTTTTTTGTGGTATTTTTTTTGTATTTGTTTATAATGGGGGCGTTTGTTATTTTTGAATGGAATGAAGAGGAATAAAATATGGAAGATGTAAAAATAAACGGATTGAACACAACAATAAAAAAATTACGCCAAAACCTAAAAGAACCCGAAACACAACAGTTAATCTATCAACTATTTGAAATTACACACCCAGAATTGTGCCCAGATGAGAATGCTCAAGCAATCTTAATAAACGAACCTTACAACATTACTTACCCCACTTATGATACTCGCGACACAAACGATCAATTAAAAACAAGAACTTATAACCTTGGCGTTCTTATACCTAACCCTAGAAGATGGACCCATGATGGGGAGGATATGATAGGAATAACCCAAGAAGATCTGGATTCTATTGATAATCAAGATCTTCCAGACCCAGCTTTTACGGCGACTGTTGAGGGTCGAACATTACTCTTTTACACCTATTCAGGGGCAACTTTTAATGAGCCTGTGAGTAGAATGGCAGCAGACAATCGACTCAAGGTCGACGATTTCATACTCTTCTCTCCCCTAAATATGGTTAATTGTGTTTCTGATGCTATAGAAGAAACCAAAAACAGTCTCTCTGCTGTCGATGAACTTCGTAAACTTGTTGAGGAGACAAATGAGGAAGCATTCCAAGCTATGGAGCGACTAGAAGAACTAGAAGCAGCATCGGCCAACATAGCCGCCCACGGTGGCCGAGGAGGCGCTGGCAGCTAACACCCCCCTACCTAGACCCCGCAAACGGGGCATATGCTTCCCTCTCCCGCTTGCGGGGGAGGGTTAGGGAGGGGGTCTCGTCCCAAAATCTTTTTCTATAACAAACAGATAGTGGTTTCAGCCCCTCTCCCCAGCCCTCTCCCCAACGGGGAGAGGGAGATTCCTACTCCCCACTCACCACTCACCACTCCCCACCACCTCACACGTCCAAGGCGCCAGCAGAACCCCGTTGCGGTGGTGGCCCACGGCCATGGTGACGTTGGGGACGATGCTGGGGCGTACCACGGGGGTGTCGTTCAGGGTGCGGGGGCGATAGCCGATGATGATTTCGGTGACTTCGGCCTCTAAGATGGCGGGGACCACCAGACGGGCTTGTTTCAGCAAGTGATACAGGGCCCCTGCAGTGATGCGGGCATCAAAGCCCAAGGGCTCCACCGTGGCCCCGATATACAGGCGGTTATCGTGGCGGGGGACCAGATACACATCCTCCCCCCACACCACGTGGGACAGACAGGGGGTGGGCATGGTGACATACAGCGCCTGCCCCTTCACCGGATCCAGCGGCGGCAGATCGGGCACCAGAGGATGCTCCCCCGCCCACGCCCCCTGCGCCAGAATCACCTGATCATAGTGCTGTTTCTGGCCGTTGTCCTGAATCACATCAACCCCGTGGGGGGTGGGGGACAGCTGCATCACACGGGCATTGTAAACAACGCGGGGCCCCAAAACCTGTGTTAAGGCCGCTAAGACACGGCGGGGGTCCACATGATGATCGCTGGCACAAAACAGGGCCCCCAACGTTTGGGGGGATAACCAAGGCTCTCGCGTGCGGGCCTCTTCGGCCATGAGCCACTGCGCCTGCCATCCCAAACGGCGCAAATACGTTTGATCATGGCGCAACCGGCCCAAACCGTTGGCATCCGTGGCCACCATCAACGTGCCCCCCGTTTGGTAATCCAGCGACAGGCCGCTGTCGGATTCCAAGGCATCCCGAAACGCGGGCCACAAACGCTGACTGTGGGACAACAGGGGGGCCAGCTGTTCCTCCCCAGGTTCTTGTTCTAACTGCGCGGCCAACATCCCTGCAGCCGCATACCCCGCCGATCGCGTCCCATCAGGGGCGGCCTCGTAAACCGTCACATCCCCCCCCAAACGCCCCAGCCACCACCCCAGCGACAACCCAACAATCCCCCCCCCAACAATGGCCACAGTACGGTTTTTGGGGGGGGACATGGGTGCGGGGCCTTTGGGGTTGGTGGTGTTATGGTGAGTGGGGAGTAGTGAGTAGGGAGTAGGGAAGGTTATGTTCCCTCTCCCGCTTGCGGGGGAGGGTTAGGGAGGGGGTCTCGCAACAAAATCTTGGTTCCATAACAAACAGATAGAGGATTCAGCCCCTCTCCCCAACCCTCTCCCCAATGGGGAGAGGGAGATTCCCACGCACCACTCCCTACTCACCACTCCCCACCCCCCACCTACGCATCCCGAAACTCAGGCTTTCGTTTTTCCAAAAACGCGGCCATGCCCTCTTTTTGATCGTGGGTGGCGAAAACGGCGTGAAACAGGCGGCGTTCAAAGGTAATCCCTTGGGCCAAGGGGGTTTCAAAACTGGCCAAAACGGCCTCTTTGATCATCATCAGGGACGGCAGGGACTTTTTCGCCAAGGTCTGGGCCACCTTCATCACGTCATCCACAAAGGTTTCCTCTGGCAGGATCTGGCTGACCAATCCCGCCCGCTCCGCCTCTTCGGCGGAGATCATGCGGCCCGTTAAACACCAATCCATGGCCTTGGCCTTGCCCACGCTTTTGCCCAAACGCTGGGTGGCGCCGGCCCCGGGCAGGATGCCCAAATTCACCTCGGGCTGGCCAAATTTTGCCGTGGGGCTGGCCAGAACAATGTCACACATCATGGTCAATTCCGCGCCCCCGCCCAGCGCAAAGCCCCGAACAGCGGCAATCACAGGCTTGCGACAGGTGGCCAGAGCCTCCCACGCATTCGTGATGTAATTTTCTTTGTACGCCTCGATATAGGTTTTTTCTTTCATCTCAGCAATGTCCGCCCCTGCGGCAAAGGCCTTTTCCGATCCCATAATCACCAGAACCTTGATGGTATCATCCTGCTGGGCCTGCTGCAGGGCGTCTTTCAGCGCCTGCATCAGCGGGGTGCACAGGGCATTCATGGCGTTTGGCCGGTTCAGGGTGATCACAAACACGGCACCGTTTTTTTCCGTAAGGATAAGGGAATCTGTCATAAACACGCCTGCTTTCTTTAGGGTTGCCATCATCATCCGCATCAAAGCGCAAAACACGCCCCAAAACAAGGGGCACCATAGCGGAAAGAGGTAAAAAAAGGTTTAGGGGAAGCATCCCCCATTGATTCCCACCCCCCAATCACGCTATAGACAACACCAGATGATCATTTCGTTTTTCAGGAGTTTTCTATGCCCACCACCGCCAAAGTCCGCAAAATCTTGTCCCATTATGAATCCGACAACCCGGGAACACGGGCCAATTTGGCGCGGATGTTGATGGCGGGGCGTTTGGGGGGATCGGGGAAAGTGTTGATTCTGCCGGTGGATCAGGGGTTTGAACATGGCCCCGCCCGCAGCTTTGCGGTGAATCCCGACGCCTATGACCCCCATTATCATTACCGTTTGGCCGTGGATGCCAAACTTTCCGCCTACGCCGCCCCGCTGGGCATGCTAGAGGCCGGCGCGGCCACCTTTGCCGGTGACATCCCCCTGATTTTAAAAATGAACAGCGCCAACTCTTTGGCGGCCCACCCTGATGGACCGGATCAGGCCGTCACGGCCTCCATCGGCGATGCCCTGCGTTTGGGATGTTCGGCGGTGGGCTTTACCATCTACCCCGGGTCCGATCGTTGTTATGATATGATGGAGGAAATCCGCCAACTCAGCGAAGAGGCCAAAAGCGTCGGTCTGGCCGTGGTGATCTGGTCCTACGCCCGTGGGAACATCAGCAAAACGGGGGAAACCGCGCTGGACATCATTGCCTACGGCGCCCACATGGCCACATTGATGGGGGCCCATATTATTAAGGTGAAATTGCCCACAGACGCGCTGGAGCTGCCCGCCGCCAAAACCGTTTACGAAAAACAATCCATTCCCGCCGCCACACAGGCCCAGCGGGTATCCCATATCATGCAATCCTGCTTTGCGGGACGGCGCATCGTGGTGTTTTCCGGCGGCGAAGCCAAAACCCTAAACGACGTGTACCGCGATGTTCAGGCCATTTACGATGGCGGGGGCACAGGGTCCATCATGGGCCGCAATGCCTTTCAACGCCCACGGGCCGAGGCCTTGGCCATGCTGACCCACATTCAGGATATCCTTTTGGGGCGGGCTAAGGGGGCTTAAGAGGTTCCCCCGCGATGACCAAAACCCTCACGGATCTTTTGGAAGCCCGCCTGACCCGCCGCCATTTTATCGCGGGGGCAGGGGCGGGGGTGACGATGTCTTTGCTGGTGCCGAAGCTCTCTTGGGCCCTGACTCCGCCGCCGGTGGATGTGACCAAAAGTGCCGTCTTGAAACCGGGCTGGACAGAATCCATCCTGATTCGCTGGGGGGATCCCCTAACGCCGCAGGCCCCCGCCTTTAACCCCGCCGAAACCAACCCCGAAAACACGCGGGATCAGTTTGGGTTTAACAATGATTATATTGCCCTGTTTCCCTTAGGCGAGCGCGACGCCCTGTTGGTGGTCAACCATGAATTTTCCGATCCCGTGTTAATGCACGGCCAGCGGGGCAAAGCCACCGCCAAAGCCCGCGCCACCATCGAAATGCTGAGTGTTGGCATGAGTGTTTTTCAAATTCATTTGGGGGACACCGGCCAATGGTCTGTGGTGCGGGAAAGCCCCTATAACCGGCGCATCAACGCGCGGGATACCTTGTGCATGGCCTCAGGGCCGGCGGCGGGGGATGCACGGTTAATCACCACCGCGGACCCCACGGGAAAGCTGATCATGGGCACGCTGGCCAACTGCGGCGGGGGCGTCACGCCCTGGGGGACGTTTTTAAGCGGGGAAGAAAACATCGACCTGTTTTTTCGCGGCCGCGCGACGCAGGGGCCAGAGGCCGAAAACCACGCCCGTTTTGGGCTGGGCAATGATAAACTTATGCAGCACTGGGCCGCTGTTGATGGGCGTTTTGATGCCGCCAAGGAACCCAACGAACCCAACCGCTTTGGCTGGGTGGTGGAGGTCAACCCCAAGGATATCGAGGGCATTCCCATCAAACGCACCGCGCTGGGCCGCATGAAACACGAATACACCACCGCCATTTCGGGCAGCAATGGCCGGTGTGTGGTGTACCTGTCCGATGATGAAGAAAACGCGTGTTTTTATAAATTTGTCTCTCAAACGGCGGTGGATGCCGAAAATCCGGCAAACAACAGGGACCTGCTGGATCAGGGGATTTTGTATGCGGCCAAATTCGATGACAACGGCGATGTGCGCTGGCTGCCGCTGATTTACGGCGAAGGGCCCCTAACGCCCGAGCATGGCTTTAATAGTCAGGCCGATGTGGTCATTGACGCCCGCAAAGCCGCCAACATGCTGCAAGCCACCCCCATGGACCGCGCCGAAGGCATCGCCATTCATCCCCAAACGGGGGCGGTGTATATCGCCCTGACCAAAAACCCCAAACGGTCCGTTTCTGATGCCGCCAATCCCCGCGCCCCCAATCTGTGGGGCCATTTGATTCGCATCATCACCAATGGCCACGAAGATTTGCGCGATCGCTGGGACATTGTCATTCTGGGCACAGACAAAACCCATGCCCAAAAAGAAGTCGCCAACCCCAAAATTCCCTATCACCCTAAGGCCATTCCCTTTGCCAATCCGGACAATTTGACCTTCACCCCCGATGGCACCCTGTGGGTATGCACCGATGGGGCCCCGAAAAGCGCGGGGGTCCCCGATGGCCTGTACACCCTGAAGGAAGAGGACAAACACTGGATCTTGGATCAGGTCTACCGCGTTCCCGTGGGGGCGGAGCCCTGCTGTCCCACCGTTTCCCCCGATCAAAAAAGCCTGTTCCTGTCCATCCAACACCCCGCCCAAAAAAGCCCCCCCCACGCCCCCAGCACCCGCTGGCCCGATTTTTCCCCCAAATTGCCCCCACGGCCCGCGGTGGTGGTGTTGGGGTAGGGGGGGTAGGGAGTGAGTGGTGAGTGGGGAGTGGTGAGTGGGGAGTGATCCTTGTTCCCCTCCTCTGGAGGGGTGCCCCGCAGGGGCGGGGTGGTTGGTGCTACATAAAATCACCCACCCCCGTCAGAACCCACCCCGTCAGGCTGCGCCGGCCACCCCTCCAAAGGAGGGGAATGGAGCTACTCCAGGCCCCTCTCTCCCCATTGGGGAGAGGGGTTTTGGACA
>CANGYM010000039.1 GCA_947458145.1 Alphaproteobacteria bacterium
ATCCTGTGCTTTCTGATGATTCGGGCCTGTGTGTTCGGGCTTTGCAGGGGGCCCCAGGGATTTTTTCAGCCCGCTGGGCCGGCGAAAAAAAAGATTTTTCTGAGGCCATGACCCGCGTTTGGGACACGTTATCATCACAAAAGGCCGCGGATTTTCGGGCGTCTTTTGTGTGCGCTTTGGCGTTGGTGTTTCCCGATGGAGAAGAATCTGTGTTTGAGGGATCGGTTTCTGGCCGCATCACGTGGCCGCCCAAAGGGGACAAAGGCTTTGGCTATGACCCCATATTTACCCCAAATCACCATTTCCAAACTTTTGGGGAAATGGAAGCCAGCAAAAAACACTTCATCAGCCACCGCGCCGATGCCATGCGCAAATTGATTGCCGCGTATTGTACGGTTTAAAAAAACACCACGCACCACACTCCCTACTCCCCTACTCACCACCCCCGATGATACCACAAGGCGCGGAAAAGACTGCGTGCATCGGCCGTGCCCAACCCTGCCAATCCATGGGCTGTGCCATGATCTGGCGATGTGCGCAGAAACGGAAGGCCCAGCGTCACATTCACCGTATGCCAAAAATCCAGCGCCTTGATGGGGCCCAAAACCTGATCGTGATACATGCCCACAATGACATCATAGCGGCCAAGATCCATAAACACCGTATCCGCCGGCAAAGGGCCCTCTATATCCACGGACAGGTGATCCCTAAGGGCGGTTAGGGTGGGGATGATGGTGGTTTGCTCTTCCTCGCCCAAATGCCCCCCCTCCCCCGCGTGGGGATTTAGGCCACAGACGGCGATTCTCAGCGGGGAAAAACGGTCTTTCAAAGCACGATCAAGGGTGGTGAGGGTCTTTGTTAAACGCGCCGATGTGATGTGTTGGGGTACGGCGGCAAGGGGGATATGAATGGTCAACGGCACCACGCGCAGCGCGGGCGCATCCAACATCATCACGGCATCATCGGGGGCCAGACCGCAGAGCGTCGCCAAATAATCCGTATGCCCCATGCCCTGAAATCCAGCTTCATAAAGACTGGCTTTGTGAAGGGGCAAGGTCACCAGAGACGAGGCCAAACCAGCCTGCAGATGCTGCACCGCGATTTTTAGGGCCAAAAGGGTGGTTTTGGCATACGCAGGCGAAGGCACACCGATGGTTAAGGCAGACGGACCGAGCAGCGGAAAAACCGGCAGGGCACTCAGAAAAACCGAGGCGGCCTCAGCAGGATCCTGAAGCGGGTGGATAGGAACGGATACCCCCAAACGGGCCGCCATGCCCCCCACATGATCGGGATGGGCCAACAGATAAAACGGGGGCAAAGGGCGTGTTTCACGCTGGACCCAAAGACGCAGCAAAATATCCATCCCCACACCTGTGGGATCCCCGCAGGTGACAACCAGGGGGGCATTTGTCATTGACCAACCCGCACGATGACGGCGTTTTCTCTTTCACGACGTAACAGTTGTTGGGACAGTTGGGTGGCCCGCTCAGAAAACAGGGCGCGTTTGATATTCTCCGAATCCGCATCCACCACCGTGTTGACGTATTCCGGATTGCTCTGCTGACACAGGGTCATAAACACCAGCGTATTGTCCATGGGCATGGGGGGGGTCGTCTGGCCGATTTTCAATTTCATGACTTGCTCTTGCACAGGTTTGGGCATGGTGCCCACAGAAACGCCGCGGCTGTAACCAGAGGCCGTATAGCCCCTGTCTTTGGCCAACGCTTCGGCAGAGGCGCAGTCCTTCACAGTGTCCTTGATCTCTGTTGCCGCCGCGACAGACTTGGCGTCATCAACAAAGGGAATAATGGTTTGAAAAACATCCACCAGCGTTTGATTTTTCAGAACCACGCCCACCAGACGCTGGTCATTAATTTTATAAATTTTATAACCCATCTGGGTGCGAATGGGCTGACTGATGGCCCCTTTATCCAGACGGATGATGATTTTTTGAACATCCATGGGCAGTTGATCCACCACGACCCACCCGATAACGCCCCCACTCGCCGCCGTGGCGCTTTGGGAAAACTGACGGGCCACGCTTTCAAAGCGGGCGCCTTTGACCAATTGATCATACAGCGTCATGGCGTTTTTGCGCATGTCGTCTTCTTGATCTGGCGTGTTCACAAACAATAGGATTTCCGAGAGATAATACTCGGTTTTTCCCTGATTGCGCTCCATGCGGGCCTTGGCAATAGCAACATCGTCATCAGAAATCACCATTTGATCCTGATAATTTTTTTGCATAACCCTCTGCCAGCCCAAGGTTGCCACAACCTGTTTTTTCAGGGTTGTTTCATCAATGCCTTTTTTTTCCATCTCGGGCACCAATTGCCCTGGGGCGATGGCGTTGCGCGTCTCGATGGCGGCAAAGGTTTTTTTGATCTCGGCATCCTCGATGGCAATGTCTTCTCGTTTGGCCACCTGACGCTGGACCTCTTCATCAATCAACAGTTCCCGAACCTGCTGGCGCAGTTGGTTTTTCACACGTTCGTCTTCGGGCATTTTTGAGGACAGAAACAGAATTTTCAAACGGGTTTCCACATCATGGGTTGTGATGATGCCGTCCCCCACACGGGCGGCGATGCTGGTTTCCGCCTTTGCCAGAGAGAGGGGCAGCATCAGAAATCCCAAAAAAAGCAGCAAACACACTCTGACCATGAAAAACTCCCCTACCTAATCCTTTATTGTTTTGTTTTTGACGGGGTCACATCCGCGGGTTTTTCTGTTTTTGGCAAAAGAAACTCTGCGGGATAATGGGGAATGCGAAAGAGGCGCCCTTTAACCTTGGCCTGAAGTTCGGCAATATCCGACATCACCACATCTTTGGGCTGTAAATCCACAGAACCGGCAAAGATTTTTGGTTTTTGGCTTTCCCAGAACGTGGGGTCTTTGGCTTCAGTGGGTTTGGCATCGACCATGACCCAAACGGATTTTTTTTCGGCATCGTCATATCCCTTCAGGGTTACGCTGAAACCATCAAAGGTGTTGAGTGTTACGGTAAACGCTGGGGATTGGGACTGAAGACTGTCTATGGGCCTGATGTCTGAAAACGTCAAACTATCGGACCATTGACGTAGGATGGACTGCAGCAGAACTCCGTCTCTGTCCCCCAACGGGGCACCCTCAGCATTCTGCCAAGAGGTATCAAAAGGGGTTTGGCGTTTGGCCAGTCCCTGATTTGTGGGGGTTTGCCAAGATATGGCGTTCAGGCGAGAGGCGTCTATCGCCCACAGCACGGGATCCAAATACGCTTTGGCCTGCGTAAGAAAAGGCAGCGCCCCGCGTGTCCAGTACACCGTATCCTGAAGACGCATATAAAAATCAGGGTGCGCTGTCCCAGAAAGCAACGATTCTTCTTTGCCCATAATCAGGGACAAAAGGGGATTGTTTCCGGCGTAAAGAACAATGTGCTGGGCTTTGGATGTTTCTGTTTTTGCATCGTTGACATCCAGTGACGCATAGTGTTTGGGGTCTTTTGTTTTTTCCTCGACAATTTTGGTGTCTGCCAGAGCCATCAGGGTGCGACGCACTGTGGAAAACTGGGCGGGAATCCCGTCATATCCCGACACAAACCACGCGCCATCTTTGCGTTTTAAGGTGATTGTTTTGCCAAACTGGGTTACGGCGATTTGATCCACCGTGTTGATTTGTTTTTCCAAATCCGGAAACAACAGGGGCAGGGCCCCATCATCTTTTGGTTGCGTGTAAAAAGCAATGCCCACAGCCAGAGCAACCAACAAAAGCCCCAAAACCCAATGGACCGTATGCAAACGCCCCAGCATGATAACCTCCTAAAACCATCGGAGGGATCGGGATTTTCTCAAAATCCCAAAAGCCACCAACACCACAAGAAGGGGCATGGCCAAGATATTCAAAAACCACAACCGCTGTTCCAAACGGGACACATCTTGGCGTAAGGACCGCTGAATCAGGCGCAGATCCTGACGAAGGGTGAGCAACTTGGCCTGCAGGTCCTGGATAATCTTTTCCTGCGCTTCGCTTAGGGTTGTGCCGCTTTTCATGAGATCATTAAGTTTTGCCTCAGCCAAATCCATTTCTTGGCGGGTTTTTTGTTCTTTGACTTGAAAGGCCTCTTCCGCCTGACGCTGCAGGGTGTCCAGAGCCGTCAGGTTGCGGGCTTTGACGGTGCGGGGCCGTATGGACATCAGAGTTGTGTTCCCACTGAGATACCCCAAAGCATTTTGAACAAAGGTGCCGTTCTGGGCTGTGGGAATGGCCACAATCTGTCCCATAACCTGCCCCTTTTGCAACCAAAAGGCATCATACAGCATATCCACATCGGCCACCGCGATGATGGCGGCCGCATTCTGAGAGGCTTTGACAGATTCCTGACGCGGCAAACCCACGGCCTGTGGTTTTTTTGAGGCGGCTTCCCCGCCCTTTTCAATGGTCACGGTTCTGGGGGACTTTGGGGAAAGGGCATCCTCTTGGGGAACAACCGCTTCCTGAGTCTGGGGGAACGCGGGATTGACAGCCCCATGAATGCGCACAACCAAGGGGAACGGGGTTTTGGCGGGTGAAAAATCCTTTAGCAAACGCCCCACATCCGGCGTGGGACGGATATAGGACAGATCCATGGCGGCTGATTCTGCGCTGCTGGTGAGCAAAACGGTGTGACGGAGGCCCGAGGTGGGTATCGCCGCAAACGACCCTGCGGAGGCCAAGGTCAGGATATCCAAATCCGCCATGACCGTATCGTCAGACTGCATTTTGGCTTTGGGAACAGAAAGCCATCCATAGTATGTCAATTGGCGTTCATAACCGCCCACGTTCCCCGTTACCCGTCGCCCCAAGGCCGCATCGGCCACAAAATGTTTGTCGTCAAACGTCAGGCCCCATGCTTTTAAAAGCTGGGAAAGCTCAGGGGAAACATCCCCCGCGGCAGCAGGGGACTGCCCCTGCGTTTCCACAAAGGGATCCATAAACAGCAACAGGCGCCCACCGGCGGCCACGTAGCGATCCACAGCCTTTAACGTTTCACGGCCCAAGGTTTGGGGCTGGATCAGCATCAAAATATCTGTTTTTTCCGGAATGGCCGTAACCGTGGTGGCCAGCGGGTTAAGCACAAAAAAGGGTTTCACCTGATCCATGATCATCCATGAACGCTGCCCCCCCCTGCCCAAAAGGTCATCCGATTGACCCAAAACAGGAATGGTGGAAAGAACCGCCAAGGTTTTCTGGGCAGGTTGGGTTAGGCGATAGAGGGTCTGGGTTAGGTCGTATTCTAAATAACGCTCCCGCTCCACGGGGAAAAAGGGAATAACTTGACGCTCTTGTCCCCCTGCCGTGGCCACCAAACCCAAGTATAATTTTTCCCCCGTGGGGGCCGGAATGCCTTTCAGGCCGATGCTGATGGCCTCGTCTTCATGATCGGAAAAGGGGGTAGGATTATACACAGAAACCTTTAGGTTCCCGTTGGAAAGATCCTGATAGGTTTTAAGAAGCTCAAGAATCCGATCGGCAAAAGCCCCATATTGCGGGGCCTGCTGTCCCAAAGCACGGGAATAATATAGGCGAACCGTGACGGGCTCTGACAAGGACGATACTATGGTTCGCGTTCCTGGGGAGAGGGTGTAAAGGCCTTCCTCTGTCGCGTCCAGAAACCAAGATTTTCCAACCGTCAAGTGAACCCCAAACAACACCACGAGTCCGGCCATCACATACATGGCGACGGAAGCATAAGAACGATCCGAAGACTCTGGCGAAGGACGCTGGCGAATTTTGGCCATCATCATGATGTCGCCGCCTTTTTCTTTCTTTTCAATCATGACAGCGGCCAAAAAAACAAAAAGGGCGCTGATGATGACAACGTTAACCACATCCCCTAAATAAAAGACCCCCCGTGTCCAATTTTCAAAGGCAGAGATCAGCGAAAGGCGCGAGAGAAAATCCATCAAACCGTCTGGCGCCCAAGAGGCAAAAAACGTCAACACCAGCGGTGTGCCCATCACCAAAAAGAAAAAACACAGGGCCGCCGACGACACGAACGCAACCACCTGATTTTTGGTCAAGCTCGAGCAAAAAAGGCCCATGGCCGCAAACTGGGCCCCCACCAGAAAAGCCCCCACATAACCGCTCAGGATCACACCAAAATCGGGATCCCCCAGATAAAAAACCGTTAGAACCAGCGGAAAGGTTAAAAACAACGTGACGGCCAAAAAAGCCAGAACACTAAAATACTTGGCGCAGTTTGCCCGAAAGGTGGACAGGGGAAGGGTCAGCAGCAGCTCTAGTGTGCCGCGTCCGCGCTCTTCGGACCATAATCCCATGGTTAGGGCGGGTATGAACAACAAAAACAACCAAGGCAAAAATTGAAAAAAAGCGTTTAAATCCGCCCGATTAGCCCCCAAAAAATCACCAAGAAAAAATGTCAAAGCCCCTGATAGAATAAAAAACAACCCCATGAAAACATAAGCGACGGGGGTTAGAAAAAAACGATACAGCTCCCGCTTAATAAGGGTCCTTGTCACAGACATGACGACGCGATCCTTTCGTTGGACTCTCGTTATATAAGGCTTAGCGGCTGCATCTTTCCACAAAATCCTTAAGAAGAGCAAGGGGTTTTTTGATTGAAAATGCCGGATCTGCCTTCCCTGCGCCCTGTTATCCTGCATGAAAGCGGGGCTGATGGGGGGTAAAATTCGGGTATAATTTTTTTTCGTTTTTATCTTTTGTTTCAAAACAAAGGTGCTATGGTTTTTATCCCTTTCGCTGTTTGATGGATTCTTTATGACCATGTCCTCTCTTTCTTTTCTGTCGAGTGCCAATCCGGCGTTTTTGCAATCGTTGTATGAAACGTACACGAAAAGCCCTGATTCTGTGGATCCATCGTGGCGGGCCCTGTTTGACGAGCTGCGGGATGACGTGGCCGCCAACAATAACCTGTCGCCGTCATGGGGCAGCAAGATGACCATCAAAGATGACGATCTGGACGTCCCCACCCCCGTCACCGCGAAAAAAGACGCCAAAACTGGCGCCGACAAAGGGGCCCCTGCCCTGCCCGCGGATGCCGTGACACAGGCGCAGGCCGAAGCCATGGCCCATGATTCCATCCGCGCCCTGATGTTGATTCGGGCGTACCGGGCGTGCGGGCATTTTCTGGCCAAGCTGGATCCTCTGGACCTGACCGAAACCGCCCAACATCCTGAACTGGATTATCGCAGTTATGGGTTTTCTGAGGCGGATTTGGATCGCCCCATTCATTTAAATAATGTGCTGGGCCTGAGCAAACCCACCCTGCGGCAGATTATGTCCGTGTTGCAGCAGACCTATTGTGGCACCATTGGCTTTGAATTCATGCACATTCAGGATCCCGCGGCCAAATCGTGGCTGCAAGAGCGCATCGAGGGAACACAGTATCAAAACCTGTTTTCCGCCGAAGAAAAAAGAGAGATTTTGCACGATTTAACCCGCGCCGAAGGGTTTGAAAAATACCTGCACCTGAAATACACGGGCACCAAGCGTTTTGGTCTGGACGGCGGGGAAAGTGTCATTGCAGCGCTGGAGGGGGCCCTGAAAACCTCTGCCAAGCTGGGCACGAAAGAGGTCGTTTTGGGCATGGCCCACCGTGGCCGTCTGAACGTTCTGGCCAACATTATGGATAAGCCCATGGTGAAAATGTTTTCGGAATTTCAGGGCAATGCCGCCCACCCTGATGATGTTCAGGGGTCAGGGGATGTGAAATACCATTTGGGAACATCGGTGGATCGCCAGATTGCGGGCCAGACCGTTCACCTGTCCTTAACGGCCAACCCATCACACCTCGAGGCCGTCAATCCCGTGGTGGCGGGCAAGGTTCGGGCCAAACAGGCCCTGCGCGGGGATACGGACCGCAAGCAAGCCATGGCCATTTTGCTGCACGGGGATGCGGCCTTTGCGGGGCAAGGCTTGGTGCCGGAAACCATTGGACTGTCAGAGCTGAAAGGCTATCGCACGGGGGGCACGCTGCATTTTATTGTCAATAACCAGATTGGGTTTACGACATCCCCCAGCTATGCGCGGTCCACCCCCTATTCCACCGATGTGGCGCAGATGATCAAAAGCCCGATTTTCCATGTGAATGGGGATGATCCTGAGGCCGTGGTGTGGGTGTCCCGTCTGGCCGAGGAATTCCGACAGACCTTTGCCAAAGATGTTGTGGTGGATGTGCTGTGTTACCGACGTTTTGGGCACAACGAAAGTGACGAGCCGGCCTTTACCCAACCCAAGATGTATAACAAAATTGCCAAGCAACCCTCTACCCGCACGCTGTATGCGCAGAAACTGGCCGACCAAGGGGTTATCCCCGCTGCGGAGGCGCAGGGCATGATCACCGCCTATAACGCGCAGATGGACAGCGCGTTTGAGGACAGCAAAACCTTTAAAACCAGCAAAGCGGATTGGTTGGAAGGGGCATGGACAGGTCTGGATGCCGCCAAAGATCCCGAAGATCGCAAGGGCAACACTGCTGTATCTTTGGAAACCTTAAAAGAGGTGGGCAAGGCCTTGGTGACGGTGCCCCCTACCTTTGATTTAAATCCCAAAATCAAGCGCCAGATGCAGGCCAAAGCGGCCATGTTTGAAACCGGCGAAGGCTTTGATTGGGCCACGGCGGAGGCTTTGGCCTTTGGGACGCTGCTGCTGGATGGGCACGATGTGCGCCTGTCGGGGCAAGATTGCGGACGGGGCACATTTTCCCAGCGTCATGCGGTTTTGCATGATCAAACCAATGAAGATCGCTATTTGCCCGTGAATCATATCCAAAGCGTTCAGGCGCAGGCGGACATCATCGACAGCCCGCTGGCCGAGGCCTCTGTTTTGGGTTTTGATTATGGGTATTCGTTGGCCGATCCCAAAACGTTGGTGTTGTGGGAGGCGCAATTCGGCGATTTCGTCAACGGTGCGCAGGTCATTATTGATCAGTTTATTTCCTCTGCCGAGTCCAAGTGGCTGCGGATGTGCGGTTTGGTGATGTTGCTGCCCCACGGGTTTGAGGGACAGGGGCCCGAGCATTCCTCCGCCCGTTTAGAGCGGTTTTTACAAGCCTGCGCCGAGGATAATATGCAGGTGGCCAACTGCAGCACGCCCGCCAACTATTTTCATATCCTGCGCCGCCAGATGCGCCGCAATTTCCGCAAGCCGTTGATTTTGATGACCCCAAAATCGCTGCTGCGGCATAAATTGTGCGTCTCGTCCTTGGCGGATATGGGGCCCAATACATCGTTTCACCGTGTGTTGCCGGATACCGAAAAAACCCTGCTGGCCGATCACAAAATCCGCCGTGTGGTTCTGTGTTCGGGTAAGGTGTATTATGATTTGTACGAAGCCCGCGCCGCAGCGTCCCTGAAGGATGTGGCGCTGGTGCGTGTGGAGCAGTTTTATCCCTTTCCCCACAACAGTTTAAAAGCCACCCTGTCCCGTTACCCCAACGCCGATGTGATCTGGTGTCAGGAAGAGCCCGAAAACATGGGCGCGTGGACCTTTCTGGATCGCCGTCTGGAGGGTGTTTTAACTGAGATTAAGCACAAAACCAAACGTCCCCGTTATGTGGGGCGCCCTGCGGCGGCCTCCCCCGCGGTGGGTACGGTGGCGCAGCATAATCAGCAGCAACAGGCGTTGGTGGCGGAGGCGTTGTCGAAGTAAGACCATGACGCCCCCTCCCCTTCGTTGGCAGCAGCATTTATCGTCGTTTCATCAGGCGTATCAGGCTTTTTTGCGTCGGTTTGAAAGCTATCAACGGCATCCGGATGACGAAGGCGCCCAGATGGCGTTGGTTCAGGCGTTTGAGGTTGTTTTTGAAATTGTTTGGAAAACCCTGAAATCTCGTCTGGAACATGAAGGGTTTACCGATGTGGCCACACCGCGCCGCGCCCTGCGTCAGGCGTTTCAACTGGGATGGATCCCAGAGGGGGAAACGTGGTTACGGGCTTTGGAATGCCGGAATCTTTCCGTTCATACGTATCATCAGGATGTTTTGGATCAGTTGACCACCTTTATCAGCCAAGATTTTTTGCCTGTTTTGCAAAGTTTTCATGACCATTTCGGGCGATTATGACCCATCGTTACGGCCTGTCCCCCGATGTCCTGAATCAAATCATCGCCATTTTGGCCCAATGTCCTGCGGTTGAGGAGGCCATCCTGTTTGGATCCCGCGCCGCGGGGACCTTTCAAGCCGGATCCGATGTGGATTTGGCTGTGCGTGGGAAAACCCTTGGGTTTCAGGATGTGCTTTTTCTAAAAGGGGCCTTTGAGGACAGCACCCTGCCGTATTTTTTCGATGTCATCTGGGATCATCCCCACTTGGATGCTGAGTTGCAGCGCAGTTTAATCACCACGGGGGTGGACATTTACAGGCGGAGGTTGTGAGAGACGAACGCCATAGAATGGATATACCCTCTGCCCTCTATCCTCCCCCATATTTCCCCCTTGCAAATCCACGCAAAGTTATCAACCATGGCTTTTTTTCAAAGGGAAGTTAGGCACTATGTCTTGGTTCGCACGTCTGAAAAGCCGGTTGTCCAAATCCTCTGGCAAGATTCATCGGGGGCTGGTGTCCTTTGTTACGGGCGGGGTTTTGGATGAGGCGGGGCGTCAAGAGCTGGAAGATACCCTGATTGCCGCCGATTTTGGGGTGACGCAGGCGGCGGCGTTGTCACTGGCCGTGGCCAAGCGCCATCGGGGGCAGGATGTTTCCCCAGAAACCCTGACCCAGAGTTTGCGGGATGTTTTGACGGACACCCTTTCGGTGCATGCGCGGCCTTTGGTTGTGCCGGCGGTATCGGGGCCGGCGGTGTTTTTTCTGGTGGGGGTGAATGGCAATGGCAAAACCACATCCGCCGGAAAGCTGGCAGCGTATTTTCAAGGGTTAGGGGTGCGTGTGGCTTTGGTGGCCGCCGATACATTTCGGGCGGCGGCTGTGGATCAGCTGCGGGTGTGGGCCCAGCGGGCGGGCGTGCCCCTGTACGAGGGCAAGGACAAGCAAGACCCCGCGTCCTTGGTTTACGAAAGTTACGCACGGGCCAAGGCCGAGGGGATTCAATTGATGCTGGTGGATACGGCGGGGCGGTTGCACACCAAGCAGGATTTGATGGAATCCTTGGGCAAAATGGTGCGCGTGATGAAAAAACAGGATGATACGGCCCCGCACGAGGTGATTTTGGTTCTGGATGCCACCACCGGTCAGGCCGCCCATACTCAGGCGAAATTGTTTAAGGATCATGCCGGCATCACCGGATTGATTGTCACCAAACTGGATGGCACGGCCCGCGGGGGGGTTGTGGTGGCGCTGTCCAGCGATTATGCCCTGCCCGTGTTTATGATCGGCGTGGGGGAGTCGCTGGAGGATCTGCAACCCTTTGATCCCAAAGAGTATGCCGAGGCCCTGATTTAGGGAAACAAAACCGCCTGATGAATGACGTAAGGGTGCGGTAGGGCCCGTGCGTCCTGCATCATGGCCAGCATCTGCTGGGGGGTCAGGGCTGCCCCCCGCGCCGGATGACGGTGGGCGCCGATGGTTTTCAGGGACCAGAGAAAATCCCGCAGCGTCAGCGGTTCGGTTTCATACAGGTGGGTTGTGACGGTGACCTTTGCGGGGGACCACAGGGCCGTCAGATCGTCCGCCGTGGGCCAAGGGATGATTTTGTCCGTGCGGCCCACAGACCCAAGGGCATCGTAAAACGGCGCGAAGCTGCCCGCCGCCAAAGTTCGGATCACAATCATCCCCGATGGGCGCACAAAGGGCCGCCACGACAGGGGGGCTTTGGGATCGGAAAACCACGGCAGGCCCATGCTGCACGTCATCACATCAAAATGGGGACGCGGGGCAAAGGGCAGGGTTTCCGCACGCCCCACCACACGCCGCGCGGGCGGGCGTATTTGCGCCAGCATATTCCAGCTGGGATCCACCGCCGTATAGCGAACGTGGGGGGGCAGCGCATCCCCCACAAAACCCGTCCCCGCCCCCACATCACAAAGGCTGCGGACCTCAGGATCCTGTTTCAACACCCACGCCGCCAAATCCCGTGCCACGCGGCGCTGGATCACGGCCCCATCGTTATAGCGTGCCGCGCTGTGATCAAAGGGGGTGGTCATAACCGTACGGGTGTTCCTTGTTGAACCATGTCATGGCTTGGGGAGTGGGGGGCCCGTCGCAACACCCATTGTGCTTTATTTTTTTTAGGAGGGGTAGGGGTTAGGTTCTTTGATGTCCTGCTGGGGACAATTCTGAAAAAAGCTTCTGCTCTAAAATATTATTCATAAGCCCTGATAGGGTTTCTTGGAGTTGGGGGATTTCCTCATAGGACGATAGTCTTTGTTGAATTCTTTCCTGTCTTTTACCAATGTGATAGGGTGGACCCTCGAGTGGAGGGTATCGGTCACCACCATTTTTTTCCTGTAAACTCTTTATAACTTTCTCATACTCTTGTATAGCAAAGTCCCTAGCCCCATGATTCGATAAATTATTATATGGGAAGCAATATGGTTCTAGCATCGAATCCAAAGATTCAGGTTTATGGTCGTATAGAGACTGCAGATGTCCAGTAAGCTCATTTGCAATTTGGTAACAACCAAATAAGACATTGTTTTTTACAGCATTAAGAGTGTCTTTCTTCGCTCTTGCGGAAGGGGCTTCGGCTTCTTTTCCGATGGCGAAGGCATAATCCGCAAGCGTTTTTAAAATGCCTACCGAATCTGGAAAAACAGAATGGGCCTGCCAATGGGCATTTAATTTATATTCAAGAATACTTAGATCAGTGCCCTCACAAGCTAATCCATTGTCCGTAGATAAGATGGCCAAAAGTCTACCAAGCGTAGCGCCTTTGTTGTGTATTTGTAAGCCGACAGTTTGTTGCCCTCTGCGATCCTGCATTGCAATTTCAGCATCCGATGCCTCCAAAAAAGGAGTTACAAGGATGTTAAAAAGGTCCAAGTTCCTAACTGGGATTCCCCTTCCACCTTCACCTAGACTTTCCTCAAAGCCCTGACAAAGGGAATAAAGGTTTTGTGATACATGATTGTACCAAGTAAGCCACTTCTCAGACCCATCCCAACTATTCACCATAAAAAAAATCCCCACTAAACCTAAAACATAACCCACAAATACACAAATTCGTAACAAAAATCAATCAAAGACATCTGCCACCCAGGGCTGTTCATTTCTCCCTAGGGCTTATGCCAAATATTCGTCATCTACTCATAAATTCAGGTTGTATGCAGTGGTGGTTTTGCAACCGTGCATTGATAATAGTGATGATTTTCCGTGCGACGGCGATGAGGGCGCAGCGTTTAGGTTTGCCTGCGTTGACGAGG
>CANGYM010000040.1 GCA_947458145.1 Alphaproteobacteria bacterium
CCTACACGTTTTGGATGACGAGGGCAAAATTGCCTACACCGAAACCATCACCGTGTCCATGAACACCGCCGTGGTCATGGATGCCATTAAACAGGTTCTGCCCACCGCCAATATCAAAGCCGAATTTGTCGGCGGCCGCTTGGTGCTCAAAGGCATGGTCAAAAATGCCTCTGATGCCGAAGTCGCCATGCGCATCGCCCAAGGCTTCGCAGGCAACGATTCTGGTGGTCCCTTGGGATCCTCAGGATCTGATTCCGGTATCATCAACATGATGACCACCACCGCAGAGAATCAGGTTATGCTGCGCGTGCGCGTGGCCGAGGTCAACCGGAACATCACCCAAGCCTTTGGCGTACAGTGGAACCTTTATGGAGCGGATGGTGACTTCAAAACCGGTCTTTTCAGCCCCAGAGGGGCCTTAACAAAAGACCAAACTATATATGGACCAGATGGAAATGCTCTTCCCGATAAATACTTTGTACCGGGTAAAGGCCCCTATAAAGTCGGCGGCCTAAGCCCCAACCCCTACCAAAGTTTTCTTTCTTATTTTGGTGACAACTTGGGCGTGGATGTTTTGCTTGAGGCTTTGGAGGATGAAAAGATGGCCACCGTCCTTGCCGAACCCAACCTGACCGCCCTGTCCGGTGAAACCGCCAGCTTCCTCGCAGGGGGGGAATTTCCCGTGGTGACCTCGGTCAATAACGGAGAAATCAACACCGAATATAAAGAATATGGGGTTCGGTTGAATTTTACCCCCGTGGTCCTTTCCGAAAATCGCATCCGTTTGAATGTGAAACCCGAAGTCAGCAACCTCAGCGATAACGGGGCTGTGATTATCGAGGGCATCACCATACCCGCCATTGAATCCAGAAAAGTTGAAACCACTGTGGAACTGGGCGATGGTCAGGGATTCCTGCTGGGGGGATTGTTCCAAAACAATCTGAAAGAATCCTTGCAGGCCGTGCCTGGTCTGGGGGATCTCCCCATCCTCGGCCCCCTGTTCCGTTCGGAAAATTTTGAGCGGAAAAAATCAGAACTCATGATCATCGTCACCCCCAGCATTGTCACACCCGTCAGCAATCCCGAAGTGGCTTTTAAAACCCCACAAAGTGATTTGCGCGTCCCCACCTTTGCCCAGCGGGCTTTCGGGGGACAACGGCTGTCGGATACCCTGCGTCCCTCCCGCATATCCGGCAGCGCTGGCCCCAGCGTTCCCATGGGTGGTGCCGTTATGGAATAAAGACCAGAATCTGAAAGATTCTTGAATGATACAGAAAGGTTTGATTATGGTACGCCGTTATATGTCTTTGGTTATGGGTTTAATGGGCCTGACAATGTTGTCTGCATGCGCAGGACAAACATTCGACAATCTGGAACCCGTTGTGGACAAACCCCACCAACTGGAATCCCAAGAGGATCGCATCGTTCTGGCCCTGCCCGAAAGTGGATATGCGCCCCTTTCTAAGGAATATCAGGACTATATTGGCCGTTTCGTCGCCTATTATCGGGATATGCCAAACGCCATTTTTTATGTCTCTCACATTCAGTCCACAGCGGACCAAGAGATGGCCAAGGGCACAGTCCCAGCCTTTCGCCCTGGCGTTGAACACCAAATTCGTCAGGTCACAGCCGCCATGGATAACCTAAAGGTCCCCTATAGCCGCATCATGGAATACGCCAATGACGAAGAGACTGCCCCAGAAGATCAGAAAAAAGCCGGCGTAACGGTGGATGATAAACTGGCTGAAACAAAAAAGGTTGCGGTTGCCGTCATTGTGAAACAGTATACTGTCACCGCTGCCGGATGTGTCGATTTGTCAGAATGGAGCTTCGATCGCGCCCGCACCACCAGCATGTCTGCTGTCGGAATTGGGTGCGCCAACCGCCAAAATTATTTGGCCCAAATGAAAAACCCACAACATGTTGTGCGGGGAAAAACCATGGATCCAGAATACAGCACCATGCCTTCTGTGAAGTTACAGAAAGATGTTCTGGAGGGTAAGTTTAAACCCAAATCTGGCGGCGAAAGTGGTGGTGATAGCGGTGGCAGTGGCCCAGGTGGAAAATAAAATGCACACGTCTTGCATAGCGTTGGAATCATTGTCCTCATGACCTGTCTCGCCTTTATTCAAAATCCTGAAGTCATTCCGGCGGTGAATGAGGCCATTTCAACCTTCTGGAATGATGGCCAGCTCATCACAGGTGACCCTGTGAAACAAATGTCCAGCCAGTGGGGGGCGGCTTCTCAGGCCCGCATCCTTTTGGTTGATCTCAGCTATGTTGCCGATCCGGTGGCCTTTGTGGCCTCTATCAATACAAAAATCCGCTATGACCAGATCGTCATTTATATCGGCACACAGAATGACATCCCGTTGTTTCGAAAAATTACCGAAAATCCCCTCGCCGATTATCTGATCACCCCCATAACAGGACAAGATATTCTCAATGCCGCGGCCCACCTCAGTGACCGCAAAATGGATTTAAATCAAAAACAGGAAAAAAACTATCGTGGCAAAATCATGGGGTTTGTCGGATCCCACGGTGGTGTGGGAACATCCAGTTTGGCAGCGGCTTTTGCATGGTCTCTGGCAGAAGAGCTGAAAAAAAAGGTTCTTCTCATCGATATGGACATGAATTTGGGCATTCAGTCGTTTTTGTTTGATGTTAAGCCCCGCTTTGGCCTGCAGGATGCCATGAATGCCCCTTCGCGCATAGACCAAGGTTTTGTTGACGATTTATGCATCAAAAAAACCCCACATTTTCACTTGATTTGCAGTGAAGCCAGCCTGACATCCTTCGCTTTGTTAAAAGAAGATGGATTGATCCGCCTGCTGGAGGTGGTTGAAAAAAACTATGACTATATCATTTATGATATGCCCCGATCCTTGGTCGTTAAAATGGCATCGTTTATTGAACGCCTGTCCTATCTTTTCATCACCACAGATTCCACGGTTATCGGCCTTCGCGATACCATCCTTTTGTCAAACCAAGCGGTGTTTTATAAAAACGTGAACACCGTTGGGGTGGTTCTCAATCGGGTAAAAACCAATAACCCCGATTTGATCGCTGCCCGTGATTTCGATGCCCGTGTGAAAGTCAAAGTTGTGGGTGTTATACCCGATGCAACGGATCTCCTCTTAAAGTCCATCAACGAATCCAAACCCGTTGCCCAGCTGGATCCCCAGAGCGATTACACACAAGCCATACATACGTTAATCGAAAACGTCACAGACGAAACAGGGTTTCCAGAGGTTAAATCTTCTCCTTTTATGAAAACAATCTCCACAGTTCTTCATAAATTTAAAAAATAGGATGGTTTATTCATGACAACCGAACAATCCCAACTTGATGCCATTTACACCAGCATTATCAAAGTTGTTGAGCGACGTATTTCCAAAGAAGAAGCCCAAAATGCGGATTTGGCATCAACAGAGCTTAAAATTCGTAAAATCATCGGGGAATGGCTTTCTCTGATGGGAAAAACCCTCTCCCCCGAGGACCAAGGGATCATTGTGCAACGTCTGATGACGGATTTTCTAAACCTTGCCCCAAAGACAAAACGAATCCAGATTCAAACAGACATCGAAAAGGCTGAAAACCTTGTCGATAAAACATCTTGGGAGGCCTACGTTGCCCTATACCCTGGGATTATGAACCGCATCGATTCCGTTGCCGCGTCGAAAATGAAACGTGCTGAACTGGAAGTGGATGTTCAGGACATCACATCACAAATGGCCTATGCCAAAAAAATTGTCCTGACACAAAAAGAAAAAAAACAGGTCGTTGACCTGATTTTGGATGATATGCTGGGCCTTGGACCTTTGGAATTGGTTTTAAAAGATCCCACCGTCACCGAAATCCTAATCAACAATGCCAAAAATTGTTATTATGAACGGGCCGGAAAACTGCGCCCTGTGATTTTTCCCTTTCGGGATGAAAGTCATTTACGAAACATCGCCACCCGCATTGCCAACAATGTCAACCGACGCATCGACGAAAAATCCCCCATGGTGGATGCCCGATTGGCGGATGGCAGCCGTGTCAACATCATCATCCATCCTCTCGCTATGGATGGTACCTCTATCTCTATCCGAAAATTTTCAGTCAAGGGCATTACGCTTTCTGATATGGTGGCCAGTGGCAGTATATCCGCCGCCATGGAACGTGTTTTGGATATTGCCGCCAAATCCCGCATGAACATCATGATTTCCGGGGGAACAGGATCGGGAAAAACAACGCTTCTGAATGCCCTCTCTCAGAGTATCTGGAACGAGGAACGCTTAATCACCATCGAGGATTCCGCAGAATTAAAACTGCAACAGCCACACGTCGTTCGTTTGGAAACACGGCCAGCAAACCTGGAGGGGGAAGGGGAAATCAGCATCCGTGATCTGGTGCGGAACGCTCTGCGGATGCGCCCTGACCGCATCATCGTTGGGGAATGTCGTGGCGGTGAAATTGTCGATATGATCCAGGCCATGAACACGGGTCATGATGGATCTATGTCCACAGTGCACTCAAACTCACCGCGTAAATGTTTGATGCGTATGGAAAACATGTTGACAATGTCCGGTTTTGACATGCCTGAAAAAACCACACGGGCCATGGTGGCCTATGCCGTCAATCTGATTGTTCAGGTCAGCCGAATGCGCGACGGACATCGCCGCGTCACTCACATCACGGAAATTACAGGGGTGGAAGACAACAATATCGTCACCCAAGATTTATTCGTCTACCGCTATCAGGGTACGGACAGCGACGGAAAATTAAAAGGCGAGTTTGTTTCCACCAAAATCACCCCCAATTTTGTGGAACGGGCCAATTATTACGATTTGGGTGACGAACTGCGCTTGGCCATGCAGGGGGATCTCCTATGACCTTTGTACTCTTATTTTTAGGATTTTTTGGCGTTTTTTTTCTGGTCTTGTATGGCCTCGGCATCATTCGGATTCTGCCAAAGTCCCTGAAGATTTTAGAGGGAAAACAAACATCTGCTGATAAAAACTCCAAAAACAATCCAAACCCTCTTCGAACCGCTAAAATGCGGGTCAATGTCAGCGAAGATGATGATTCAAGCCTGATGCAGCGCCTGAATGATATGCTTTTTGCGGCAGGAATTCAAATGGCCTTTGGCCGCTTTTTGGCGATAACCTTCCCCATTGGGTTATTCATAGCGTTTGGCCTCTTTCAGACAACCTCTCTCTCTTTACCTATCGCTTTACCCATGGGATTTGCCCTCTGGCTGATGGGGGTTAATTTTTATCTGAAAAGAAAACAAAAAAAACGTCGCACCCTTTTTGAAAAAGATTTCCCAGATGTCGTGGCCACCATTGCCCGCGCCATCAGTGTTGGTGCATCTTTACAGGAATCTTTCCGCATCGTATGTGAAGAATTTTCAGGACCCATTCGGGATGAATTTAACCGCATGCGTCAGGACATTCTTTTCGGCCGCACGGCGCAACATGCCATTACACAAGCCGCCGATCGTCTGCAGTTACAAGATTTTGACTTTTTTGCGCTCAGTGTTATCACGCAAATCGAATCCGGCGGGAACCTTGGAAAAAGTCTGGACTCCCTCAGGGAAACGATTGTCAACCGCCAAATGCTTATCAGACAGCTTAAGGTAAAAACAGCAGGCGCCAAATTTCAGACTCGTTTTTTTATCGGCTTGCCCATCGTTGTAGGTACCATCATGTACTTTGCGGACCGCCAAAACGTCATGTACTTTTTTAGCCCCGAGGGGGAAAAATGGGGTCAAATATTGCTTGGCATGGTGCTTACAGGTATTGTTTTGATCAACCGTATGAACAAAAAAGCATTGGATGGTTAATATGGAATTAATCGCCATTTGGGGTCTCAGCTTTGCCATGATCGTGCTTTTTTTACGGGGTGTGATCCCACAACGTTCAGAAAAAGCCGTTGATCGTTTGATCAAAAGGCAAATTCAAATCAAACGTCAAACAACACAAGAGCATGCTTCCTCAGCACACTCCCAAAAAACCTTTAAAAAATTGGGAAATACTTTAGAGAAATATTTTGGTAAAAACACGAATAGCACCTCTTCGGATTCTTCCGAATCGCTCAATGAAACCAAAAAATTACTAACAGAGGCAGGGTTTAGAGAAAACTACGCTCTTTACCTTTATACCCTCAGTCAGGTGATAGGGGCCGTCGTTGGGCTACTCTTTGGGGTCCTTTTCTTAGCCATAGAACCGCTCGAGGGAACACTGGCAATCTTGCCCTATATCGTTGGACCTGCAATAGGAATCTACATCCCTATTCTATACGTTAAAAACCGCCGCAATCAACGCGTATCAGAAATCCAGCGCATTTTCCCTGATGCTCTTGAAATGCTGGCCTTGTGTAACGAAGCCAGCATGACCATTGACATGGCCCTGCCTAAAATTGCCAGGGAGTTGGAAAAAAAATATCCTGTAATTTCAGAGGAGTTCTTTATCATTGGCATCGAGCTTGCCCTGCTCGACAGCAGGGCGAAGGCGTTTGATGGATTTTATAAACGCTTTCCCCTTGACGAAGTGCGCTCCTTTGTCACCACCGTCAATCAAGCAGAACGCACTGGAACCCCCATCGCCCAATCCATCCGAACGCTTGCCACAGAAATGCGAAAAGATCGCATCGCCAAAATCCAGGCAAGGCTGGAATCCCTTGGCGCAAAATTGGTTTTGCCTTTGATTCTGTTTTTCTTTGTCCCTGTGATACTGTTCATGTTCATGCCCATCCTTATGAGGGTAGATATTTCGGGACTTTAGCTTTTTGCTTTTGAAAAAACCTGAAACGTCGGGGGTTGGCCCAACCAGAAATAGGTGATGGGGGATCGTTTTTTTTCAAACATCCCCCCAAAACCCTAAATTTTAACATCACGCCACGGCGAGAGCAGGGTTTTGACCGCCTGCGGCATCTCCAAATCCCCCTTGCCGCGGTTTTCGTAATACGATGCCACCAACAACAAAATTGCCTGACGCAGCGTGGGGGGGATGGTGCTGGGAGTGTCGCCAAAGCCAATGGTGGCATCCACCCGAATGCCAAAACGATCTTTTGTCGGGTTGGGCAAATCGGCGCCGTAGGCATTGCGCAGAAAAACCGTCTGTCCCACCGATTCAATCTGATACAGGGCGGGGGCAATGTCCTCCATCAATCCGTTGGTGCCGGCCATTTTAACGGCATCCACGGAAATCAGCGGGGTACGTGCCAGTTTCATTTCCTTAATCGAACACCCGGGGTAGCGCACCAAGACATCCGGCCCCCGAAAACTTTTACGATCCGGCAGGCTGATTTTCCATTTATGGGCCACAAAACGCCACTTTTGACGAATCAGCCCCAAACCACACGACAGCTCAACGGCCTGCACCGCACTTTCCATAAATTGCGTGACCAAAGCAACCTCCGGCGTGGCCACCGGCAGGCGCAAATAGGACAAAACATCCGCCAAAGCCACCGCAGAAACAGCAGGGGCCTCCAGGCGCTGGGTATATAGGGTCGTGCTCATAGAATATCTCCTTGTTAAGAAAAATGAAAAATTGAAAAATAAAAATACAGGATATCAGACAGATAACAGCCTAAACCGTACCTGTTATTTGTTCCCTGTCACCACAAACACCGCCTGTTCGGCGGCCAAGTTCATCAGGTGATCCGCCCAAAAGGACCGGTTATAGGTACCCGAGGGGGTCAGGGGAATCAGACGATCCAACGTGATGTTCTGATCCCGACACAGCGCGATAAAATCCCGCACAGTGCACAAATGAATGTTGGGCGTGTCATACCATTGATAGGGCAGAAATTTTGAAACGGGCATCCGCCCCCGCAACAACAGAAACAACCGCACTTTCCAATACCCAAAGTTGGGAATGGACACCACCACCCGCCGGCCAATGCGCACCAGCTGCTCCATAATCTGATCCGGACGCTGCATGGCCTGCAGGGTTTGGGATAAAATGACCCAATCAAAGGATTGATCGGGATAATCCCCCAAATCCTGATTCGCATCCCCCTGAATCACAGCTAGGCCCTGCTGAACGCAGGCCTGAACGCTGCCCAAGTGCACATCCATCCCCCGCGCATCCACCTGCTTCTCATCCACCAGACGCCGCAGCAGGCCGCCATCGCCGCAGCCAATGTCCAAAACCCTCTGGTTTGGAGCCACCAGATCAACAATAATTTGTATGTCAGGACGCATGGGGTATACTGGCAAACGATAGAAAACGATGGTTTTGGTGTACCATGATTCAAAGGCTCCTCAAAGCCCCCTTTTATGCGCTTTTGTGGCTTTATCAAATGGTGTTGTCGCCCTTTATGGGGCGATCATGCCGTTTTTTGCCAACATGTTCCCAGTATGCCCGCTTTTGCTTGAACGAGCAGCCCTTACCAAAGGCCCTACGCCTCATCACCAAACGCCTGATGCGGTGTCATCCATGGGGAGGGGATGGGTACGATCCCCCGCCGAGGGGGTGAGTCCATGCCGTTAGTCGTAAACATCACGGCGGTGGGCGATTTTTACAACCAGAACACGGACTTTCTTATCTTGAATTTCACAAAGAATCCGATAATCCCCTACCCGATAACGCCAATAGTTTGATAGGGGACCTGATAATCCTTTGCCAAACGCTCTTGGGTCCTTACAGTTTTCCACACGATTCTCAAGATAAGAGAGAATCAAGGAACGCGTTTGCCGATCCAAATGCTTTAAATCCTTCTCAGCTTTAGCATCCAAATGAACGGTCCACATTATGCATCATCCCCACCCAAACGGCGACGAACGTCGGGGAGGGGGGAGGAGGGATTGCCCTCAGCCAAGCGGGTGCGAATATCCAAAATATCCTCACAGTCATGAATATAGGCGAGCAAGGCCTCTTCTAAACATTCCGGTTCTTTTTTGTTCATTTGGGCCGCAATGTTGGAAAAACGGGTCCAAAGGTCAGGGGTCACATCAAGGGGAAGCATAAAAACCTCTCAAGAATCTTGGATTATTCTATCCCAAAATCATAACAATGTCACGATCCCTGATTTTTTATCGACCCAAAAAATAAAAAATTTTTCTCCCTATCACCTGTCATCTCACGCCCTTTGTGCCTCTTGCCCCTTGGTTTGTTTGGCCAGACGTTTTTCGATCTCGGCGATCAGGGCCAGAATGTCTTCATCGGCGTGGCTGTTGGGGTAAACCTCAGCAACGCCGCGTCCCTGCAACAAAGAGCGGGCAAAATGCACACGATTCCCGATTTTCGTTTTGGCCACATCGGTATTCAGGGTTTTTAAGGTGCCGGCCACCTCTTGATTCAGCAAGCTACGCGGCGTCACACGGTTTAACACCAAACAACACGGCGTGGATTCCTGCGCCGCCAGTTGCAACGTCGCCTCGCTGGCCCACAAATCCACGGGGCTGGGCTGGGCCGGAACAATGACATAATCCGCCGATCTTACGGCCAAACGCGCATCGGTCTGGGTATGCGGGGGGCTGTCGATGACGATCACGTCAAAATCGTTGCTGTGGCGGGATAACTCCGCACTCATGCGCCATCCGCTGGCGGTCAGCACAACGGGATAATACGCCGTGTTGCCATACAATTTTTGACGGATTTGATACCAGCGCGTGCTGCTTTCTTGGGGGTCGGCATCAATCAAACACACTTTTTTCCCCTGTTTCGCCCACGTCACGGCCAAATTGATGGACAGGGTTGTTTTCCCGGCCCCCCCTTTTTGTTGCGCCACGGCGATCAATAAACAGGACGACATCATAACCCTCACGAAAAAACTGTTTCTACCTACCGTTGAACCACGGTTGTTTGATGTTGGTCAAGGGGTTTCCCAAAAAATGCTCCCCCACGCCTCTGCCCCTTTTATAGTGTTTCCACTTTATTAAAAAAGACCTGACACAACCCGTGCTTTTTGAAACAACCGCCCAAAATTCCCCGTCGTGGCGGCGTAAACCTCTTCGCGGGCAATACCCCGCAAATCGGCGATGAAATCGGCGGTATTTTTCACAAAGGCCGGCTCGGCCCTTTGGCCGCGATGGGGGGCGGGGGATAGATAGGGGGCGTCCGTTTCCACCAAAATCCGATCCAGCGGCAGAGTGCGGGCAATGGCCTGCAGGTCTTTGGCGCTTTTGAACGTCACAATGCCCGACAGAGAAATATACAGCCCCAAATCCAACACCGCATCCGCAAAATCCCCAGACCCCGTAAAACAATGAATCAGCGCGGGATAGGGTTTTTGCGCTTGGGTTTCCCGCAGAATGGACAGGGTGCCCTCTTCGGCGTCACGCACGTGAATGATCACCGGCAACTGGGTGTCCTGCGCGGCCTGAATGTGATGGCGAAAGGATGTTTTTTGCAGGTCGATATGATCTCGGCTGTGATAATAATCCAAACCGGTTTCCCCGATCCCAATGACTTTGGGGTGGTGGGTGTGTTGGATGATCTCGCGGGCCTCAAACACCCCCTCATGAACGTGGCAGGGGTGAATGCCCACGGTGCAAAACAGCATGGGGCTGCTCTCTGCCGTGGCCAGAACGCGGGCAAAGGTGTCTTTTTGCGTGGCAATGGTCAGGGCATACTGCACGCCCGCCGCCTGAGCGCGGGCCAAAACATCCCCGCGATCCCCATCAAAATCCGGAAAATCCAGATGGCAATGGCTGTCAATTAAGGTCATGCCCCATATCCCCAAGGGCCCTAGGCCAATTGTCCTGATGCCACCATCAACGCCTTGATTTTATCATAGGCCTGTTTTTCAATTTGGCGCACCCGCTCGCGCGAAATGCTATAGGTTTGACTCAAAACCTCCAGCGTTTGGGGGGGGTCCTGCAGATAGCGGGCGGAAAAAATATCATGCTCCCGCTGTTTCAGACTTTTCATGGCCAATTTCAAACGCTGCCCGCGCAGGTCCGCCTCTTCCCTTTGGGCGTAGGCAACATCATGGTTATCCTGCGGATCGGCCAATCTGTCCATGGCCTGCTGCCCATCATCATCAAAAACAGCGGCGTTCAGGGATTGATCCCCGCCGCACATGCGGGCATTCATCTGGTGCACATCATCCACCGACACATCCAGTGTTGTGGCAATGTGTTTTGCCTGATCGGGGGACAGGGCGACATCATCAAACACACGCATTTTGTTTTTCAGCTTGCGCAAATTGAAAAACAGCTTTTTTTGCGACGCCGTGGTGCCCATTTTCACCATGGACCAGCTTTTTAAAACAAACTCCTGAATGGTGGCCTTCACCCACCACATGGCGTAGGTGGACAGGCGAAACCCCCGCTCTGGGTCAAATTTCTTCACCGCCTTCATCAGACCCATATTCCCCTCGGCAATCAAATCCGCCATGGGCAAGCCATAGCCGCGATACGACAACGCCACCCGCAACACCAAACGCAAATGGCTGGTGACCAGGGTATGGGCGGCCTTTAAATTCCCATGATCCCGATACTGGCGGGCTGCGGATAATTCTTGGTCAGCGGTTAAAAAAGGAAACTTTTGAATTTCTTGGATGTACCTGGACAAACCTGCATCCGAGAGCAGGGAGGGCATGGCGGAAATGGTCATAAATCTGGACAATGCCTGAAAACAGAGGTAGTCTAAAAAGTGTGCCTGAATGGCAAAACGCTCGAATCAAAATATAATCTTGGAAGGGGTTTTTGTCAAGATGATTACACTTTCCCCCACTGCCAAAGATCGTGTTGGAACCCTGCGGGCCCAAAAGGGGCAGTCGGACCTGAATCTGCGTATCCTCATCACCGCGGGGGGCTGTTCGGGCTTTGATTGTCAGTTTTCGCTGGACAACACGGCGCAGGACGATGACCTGTTGCTGGATCAAGGGGACGGCCTGTTTGTCGTCACAGACCCCGCATCCCTGTCCCTGATTGAGGGATCTTTGGTGGATTACAAAACCGATTTGATGGGATCGGCCTTCGTTCTGAAAAACCCCAACGCCAAGGCCACCTGTGGCTGCGGAACGTCGTTTGCGGTTTAAAAAAAACATTTCCTTTTCCCCCCCAACTGTGGCATATGAGGGGGCTGTTTTTATGCCCAGATGGCGGAATTGGTAGACGCACTAGTTTCAGGTACTAGCGGTCGCAAGACCTTGGAAGTTCGAGTCTTCTTCTGGGCACCATTATGTGGGGTGACACCCCATAAAAACACCGGCCCCGTTATGCAGTGACAGGCTCCGCCGTACAGCGACAGTCATACGCCTTCCTAGGATGAGCCTCTTTTGAATTGGGCTAAACATTTAGGGCGTTCAAAAGAGATTGAGACAAAATTTCCGCATCTTGAAAGGGGATATTCAGTGCAATTTTATAATCGTCTTCCCCCAGCCAATCCATATTTTTTCTATGAATTTCATGGAGATATTTTAATTCTTTTATTGAAAAAACCATCTCAATCACCCTTAATCCGATTGTGCCCTGATGACGTTGATTTTCTACATCAATACGTTTTTCAAATGCTAAAAATGCCTCAACTGTCCAAGTTTCAGGAAGAGAGTCCTGCTGAGGATCGATAGAAAAAAACGCCATCCGCAACATATAAAGCTCTTGATCAGAAAGCCACACCGTTATGGCTGCATCGTTTTTGCTAACAATTTTCATTAAAAAAACCTCCTTATTTTAAATTTCTAAAGTAGTTACCAGGGCGATCTGGTCCACCTTTAGGCCTTTGTACTGTACCAAAATCCTCATGATTGGGGTCGTAAATAATAACAGTATTATCCTCTTTATTCCAAAAAGCCTCTCGATCATCTTTTAAGAAACGATGCTCCGTTTCTTTGCTTTTAATTGTTTTTTCTATGTGATTTATAAAATCCTCTTTTGTGTTAATTTCAGGAAATTCTTTTTGTTTTATGACATGTCTATCCCAAGCATGACCTCTGCCAATTTTTTCTATGATGGATTTAAACTCATCTGCTGATTTATTAGTAAGGTTTTTCGGCGCCGCCTCCTTAACCTGTGTTTTCATCTTTTCAATGGATTTTTGGGCGGCTTGTTGTTCTTTTTCTAGGGCGGAGCGTTTTTGGGCATCGCGAACACGTCCCATTAAATTCTGGCTAGAGCGTAACAAAGTA
>CANGYM010000041.1 GCA_947458145.1 Alphaproteobacteria bacterium
CAGGGTTAGACCTCGATGACGTCGGTGGGTTCCACCTATTGCGAGACGGTCGTACACCCGCGCAAGGTTGTCTTCCCCCATGGGGGAAGACAACCTTGGTTACTCCTCCAACCACATTATACAACTTTTTTCAGGGACAATTGCGAGCGTAGCGAAGCAATCCAGAAATGCCACGATCGAGAAAACTGGATTGCCGCGCCTCCTCCGGAGGCTCGCAATGACAGTATGAGAAAAGTTTAGTGAGAAATTAACAGCCCTGATCTGCCACCACCCCCGCACACCAAGGCGCGTGGGTGAGGGGGAGGAGATGGCTGTGGCTGGGGTGGGTGTGGACGGTGTGGGCGTGGGGGGGCCAGGGGTACGTTAGAATGGGGTCCTGCGCCGCGGTCAGGGCGCACAGGATGGGGGTGGGGGGGCAAGGCTGGGGAACTTGCATGGCCTGTAGGGCGCTGAGGAGGTCCGCGTTTGGGGTGGTGCAGGGATAGGGGGCGCCGGCTTTGGCCTGAAAGGCCTGCAGCACCGCCTGCGGCTGGTCCTGAAAACGCTGGGCCATCTGATGCAGGACCCGTTTGGGAATGCCGTGGGGGTTGTCGGGGCTCTGAACAAAACAGGGGGCGCTGTTGATGGCCACCCAGCGGGCGTGGGGCATGGCCTGATACCCCGCAAAAAAGCCGTAGGAATGGCCCACACACAGGTCATAGTCTTCTTGGGGGGAAAAATCCCAACCCTCCATGGCATGACAGCGCCAGTGACGGGGCAACAGGGGGATCAGGGCGTCCCACATTTGGGGGCCATAGCCCCAGCCATGCACCAGCAACACCCGCACATCACACCCCCACATAACTGGCCCGCCCATACAGGGGGGTCAGGGGGGCCGCCGGTGCGTGATGATAATCCGTGGGCAGCGCGGGCCCCTGAAAACACGATGCGGGGGGGGTGTTGGTGATGGTTAAGGCATCCTCCCCTTCCCCGCCGCGGGTCAGGAAAACGTGGTCTTTGTAAAACGGCAGCATCATGGTTTGATCATCCGGCATCGGCGTGCCGTGGGTGCGCAACCAACACGCCCGCAGGGCATCAAAGGCATTCACCCCCTGCACGCTGTACCCCGAAAGCCGCAGGGCCAGCCCCACCGCCAGACCAATGCGAATGCCGGTAAACGATCCCGGGCCGCGCACAATGCGAAACACGCTGCGGGGATGCTGCACCATCATCCCCTGCACCATGGGCACCAAGGTTTCCGCCAGCCCCCTCTGCTGCAAAACAACAGGTTCATCGCCCCCCGCGGCAATCAAGGGGGTTGGGGACACGGTGTTGATCAGGATGATGGTTTCAGGCACAGGCACGGTCCCCTTCTGGCAACAGATGGGCCCGCAGATCCGGCAGGGTCATGGAACGGGGGCCCAGCAGGCAGACTTGCAAAAAATGCCCCGTGATGCGCAGGGCCTTGTCAAGGTCGCTGGGGGAGGCCTCGGCGTCCTGAGACAGCCAAAACGGCGGCAACGCCAGCAACCGGTGATGATACGGGGCGCCGGCCACACGGCTGACGGCGCGGCCCGTTTTGGGGGAGATATACGCCAAATCATGGGTGTCCCCCGTGGCGGCGCATTGGGACAGATCACAACCAAAGCCAAGGACCGTTAGCAAAAACCGCTCAAAATCCGCCAGCACGCGGGGGGCACTGGGGTGGGTTGGCAAATCGGCCTTGACCTGTTGCAGGGCGTCGAAGACATCGGGATGGGGATCATGATCCGGCAACAGCCCATGCACATAAAAACAAAGGATATCCACAACCAAAGCCCGCTGAGGGTGCGCCATCAGGGGAGTATAAACAGAAGGCTGACTTTCCAGCGTCAGGGTTCCCAGATGCTGATCGGTGCGGCCTTTCCATGTGATGGTGACGGTCATGCCGGTTTGAAACGCGGCGTGTTTGGACCATGAATAGGCAAACCCCGAACGCTTGCCATGATGGCGGGTGAAGACGGTCAGCAGCACCCCGCGCTCTCCGTAACGGCGCTTGCTCAGCAGGATGGCATCATCGGTCAAGGTGATCATGGGCCTAGAGTCCTGATTCTTTTCTGGCATCCTGAATCAGGGTCAGCAGCTTGGTTTCCATGGACGCCATGGCGGCGCGGCGCAGGGGACCCAAATACAGTTGTTGTAATTTGGGGACTTTCTTGTCGTCAAGAACTTTAAAGTAGACCGCGTTCAACCGTTTCATCACCCCCGCCACCAAATCTGGGGTGGGGGCCGTAATCTGGGGCCACGGCGGCAAAATGTTTTCCGCCGCCGCCGCCGGCACGACAGGAATAATGGGCAGTTGAGGGGGAAAATCGGGGCGGGCTTGCACGCGGCGATGCTGATCTTTCATGGCGGGGGACCAACGGGCAAACAGGGGGTGGTCCTCTGGCAGGGTTAAATGATGGGTCAAAAAGCGCTGGGCATTCCGGCGCCCCAGCATATAATCATGCACCCGCAAAGACCGATCCAAAAACCCCCCAAAACCCGACAGCATGGACGATGCCAGATGCATCCCGTGGCTGGTTTCCGTTTCGTGGCGGCTGGGGGAAATCATAAAGCGGCTGTACACCGTTTCGGCGCGGGCCAAACCGATGTCGTCGGGATGAAAGCGGGCCTGATATTTCCACGCGCTGATCAGGCCGCTGAGGGTCTGGCCCAAAGACAGGGATTCTGGGGCGGGGTCTGGGGTGTCCATCTCAGGAAACGGGTCCACCAAAACGGTGGCCCGCAGGGCCTGCATCCCCCCCCGCGGGTTGGCGCCGAACATGCCGGAGAGATGCTGCCGCGCCAGTTCCAACGGTTCGTTATCCATGGCGCCCCCGTCCACGGCCCAAAAGCTGTAGGCGGATTCCTTTGTGTCAAAAAACGGGGGCACCACGGCATACAGCGCGTCATTCAAATCATACTGCACCGCCGTGCGATAGGCATAATCATCAAAGGGGCGCACCAACCGGCGGGCGCGAAAGGCAACGGGAAACGCACTGCACGCCAGCGCCGTTTCGGCCAACACAGACCACGCCGCCGGATGTTGGGACACGGGAAAGGGCAAGGCGCAATCATCCCTGTGCCTGTCGGCGTCTTTGTGGGTTTGGGTGACAAAACGCTGGTAATCGCGGTGCATCTGCATCCCGTAACCGCCGTTGCGATTGCCCGTCATGCCGGACCAATAGGGTATACCGCGTAAATTCGTCAGCGTCAGATAAATGGCCAGCGATGGGTCCACAAAGGGACGGTCCTTCTGGGGAAAGGCCTCGGGCAGGCGCAGGGCGGCGTAGGCAATCTCATCCAACGGGGACGTGTTCAGAACCGAGGCCAAAGGCCCCGCCCCCAAGTCCGTTAAGGACAAAAACGACGCCAAATCCAGCGCATTCACCCACGCATAAAAAAACGGATTGCCGGTGGCGGGGGCCCTGTCCTGATCCCCCCAGCGCACGGGGGGAAAGGCATACGGCAGGGCCGCCGCCCACAACGCCGCATTGATCCCGCCGGCGGATGCCCCCGTGATGACCCGCAGCGTGACCTTGTGCGGGGGGGTGGTGTCGGGGTGATCGTTTTGGGCGTGATGCCATGCGTCCAGAGCCTCGATTAAAAAATCGCAAACCCCCGCGGTATAGGCCCCTGCCGACACGGCCCCCGCCATGACCAGACCCAATTCAAAGGGCGCATCCGGCGACGGGGCCGGATTGTCCCGCACAGGGGGATCCAGCGGCGCACTGGGATAGGATGTACTGGGATACGATGTTTGGGCCATGACAAAAACCAAAAAACCTGCCCCCCCGTTGGTGGGGGACAGGTTTGACGGTAGTGCAGTTTGGGGGGGAATGCAACGCTTGCTGATGGGCATTCTTCGATGATGGTGGGGCGGAGGACGGAGGGGGGGAGTGGTGAGTGGTGAGTAGAGATTTTTCTACTCCCTACTCCCTACTCCCCACTCCCTCATGGGGCCTCAGGATCATCATACATATGGGTTAGGCGATAATCTGTCGTTTCCCCCGTTTCCAGAACGGTGATTTCCACCAGCCAGTCCTTATCCTGTGATGGATGCACAACAGAACCAACCCGATATTTGGGGCCAAACGGCCCAAAGCTTTTGATTTGACCCGTAGGCACAGCAGGTAAGGGCGTGAGCATAGCAAAAAACCTTTTTGAAACCAATTTATTATGCCCCATCGTGGGGGGTCATGTCAAGGAAACAGAAAACAGAAAACAGGAAACAAAAACAAAAAAACCTGCCCCCCCGTTGGTGGGGGACAGGTTTGACGGTCGTGCAGTTTGGGGGGGAATGCAATTCTGTTAACAACGATTTAACGGGGGGAACCCAAAATGCCCCCCCCCCCTTCATAATTTCCGGCTCTGCGTCAGGGGATTATTGGTCGGACTGACGGACACATCGGACACCGAAATATGCAGATCCAACATCACCGTCCACGTGGTGAGAGATACTAAGACTAGAAAGCTGAGGATTAGGAGTACTGAAAAGATTCTTCCACCAAAACCTTTGGGTGTACCAAGCGTACGGTGTGTTTGTCCCGTGCACGTCTTTTGGCCGAAAAATCATTTGCCCCCCCTTTTTGAATTTATTATTTGTATTATATAGAGCGTTGGCGTGGTTGTCAAAATGGTCCCCTTGAAAGCCTCCTGTTTTAACTGGAGAAGTTGTAGTGCCGAAGCTAATCAGAGCATCAGCTACTCTTTCTGCTTTGGTGGAATCATCACGGGAATCTGCAAAAAACAAAGCAGTGTTTAAATAGTTGTCTTTTGTGGTTTTTGGGGGTGACATGGCACCGATAGCCTTTCGATTGTTATACAGGACATAAAGCTCTGCCGCGGTGGGCAGGACCCAGTCACTGCGGCCATGGGCCGTCAGGTTTTCGCAAAATTTGCCAGGACTCGAAAATAAAGTTTCTAAACCATCTACGCATTCTTGGCTAATGCAGGACGCCTTCCCACTGGGCAAACGAACCAGTGCACCGGATGTTTCTTCAAGGTCAACTGTATTAGGGCTGTAGATGCTCGGATGATTGGGCACAGTCATTTCCCTTGATAGAGGTATCCAAGCAGAAGGGAGAGTTACCGGTAATCCTTCTTTAACTCCGGTGCCTCCAAAGAAAAAGAGCCCATTTCCAAAGAACCCATCATGCGCCAAATAACTTTCCGCTGTCGTCACCATAGGCGAGCATCTGTCGGCAACAATCGAACCATCGGATAACCGTGCCCCTGGGATTCGGGAACATTCACCGCTGCCGACGCCGCCGCCGTCGGCCACAAGATCCTCACATAAAGGGCTGCCATTGTAGATACCGACCACGACCTGTCCCGTGGCGCATTTGATATTGGCTATGGTGGGGGTATTGCCATCGTTTCCGTTTTTGCCCCCGCCGCCGCCGTTATTCGTGTTGACATAGGCTATGGCCTTGCCTTTCAGGGTTTTCGTGCCTGACAACAGACCCCCCGACAGCCCAGACAAAGGGGTAATGTTGTTATACGTATACGGATAACACACGTGAATATAATAGGGATTCTGATCATTGGTCACGTCCGCATCAAGCAAATGGGGATTCCCCCAGCTCTGAACATCACCCCCAGAACACAGGGCATTAAACTGGGCCTCTGTCTGGATGGATGTTGCTGATTTGATCTTGATTTTGCTGCTGATCTGGTTTTCACCCCCCGAGGTCGTGTTTTTCAAACCCACACCCAAGTTTTCAACAAACATTGTCAATCCCCCATTCGGGGTGTCCATTGTGGCCCCTGGGTTGGCCTGCAGATAATCCGCAACAGCCCCCGCAACGTCATGAACCTGATAACGGTTCATATACATATTTCCAAATTCCATCACCCCAAAGGTGATTATCAGAAATAGGGGCAACAAGATCGCAGCCTCGATCATCCCAAGACCCTGATCCTTGCGCCAAAATGACGACCATACCTGTTTGAAACGCCACATAAAAACCCCATCTGTACGTTTTTTTTCATAAACCTTACGGCGAGAGCGGCCCCTTTCGGGGGACATTTCAAACACCTTAACCCCCATGATCCCCCCAAAAGATTAACAAAGGGTTAACGTTTTGGAGGTTGTATGATTTTTTTAAAAATTTTATGGGGTTTTTCTTTCAGCCCCTCTTGCTTTTTCCATCCGATTCCGCGATAAGCAAGGTGTGTGATTCTCACCTGCAACGAAAGGCCCCCGTTATGATGCATCGCTTTGGTTTTTATACGCTGGTTGTGATGGTTCTTCTTCAGAGTTCTTCTTTGGCCGCTGCCTCTAAACCCCAACCTGCCGCTGAAAAATCCTCGGCTGAGGCCATTCATGCCGTGGGGTCGTCGACCCTGTATCCCTTTATCACCGCGGCGGCTGAGCAGTTTGGGCGCAGCAAGACATTCAAAACCCCCATTGTGGAATCCACGGGAACGGGATCGGGATTTAAATTGTTTTGCGCGGGGGTGGACAAGGCATCGCCGGATATGATCAATGCCTCTCGCCCTGTCAAAGACAGCGAAAAAACCTTATGCGCCAGCAACGGCGTGACCGAAGTGATTGAGCTGAAAATTGGTTTTGATGGCATTGTTTTGGGCCAGTCCAAGGCAGCCCAAGATTTCGGCCTTTCCAAAAAAGACCTGCAGCGGGCTTTGGCCGCCAAGGTGGTGTTGAATGGTAAGCTGGTGGACAACCCCTATCAAAACTGGTCGGATGTGCGCCCTGATTTGCCAGTGCGCCCCATTACGGTTTATGGCCCCCCCACAACATCGGGCACGCGGGATGCCTTTGTGGAAATGGTGATGGAGGGCGGATGCGAAAAAACATCGCTGCCCAAGGGATTAAGCGAAGCCGCGATCAAAGCCGCCTGTGAAACCATGCGCGAAGATGGCCGATATGTTGAGGCCGGCGAAAATGACAACCTGATTATCCAGCGTTTGGAGGTCAACCCCGATGCGGTGGGATTGTTTGGCTTTAGTTTCCTTGAGCAGAACGCCGATCGTATCAAGGCCGTGCCCATTGATGGCCAGCAACCCACGCTGGATACCATTTCCAGCGCAAGATACCCTGTATCCCGTTCTTTGTTTGTGTACATTAAAAAAGATCACATCTCTCTGGCCCCTGGTCTGAAAGAGTTTGCGGCGTTTCTGATATCGGATGATGCCGTGGGCGAGCTGGGTGTTATGGTGGAAAAAGGTCTGATCCCCCTGCCCCCCATTCAGCAGAATCTGGAGCGGCAAAAGCTTGAGGTCTTGCAGGCCCTGACGTTTTCGGCCCCTGCCCCCTCAACCCCCACGGGGAACACGCCGGCCCAAAAACCTTAATCACGCTGTTTTGGGGTAGGTTCCTCATGGTCACACCCTCCCTTGTTTTGGGCCTTGGGTTGCTGGTTTTGATGCAGCGCCTGTGGGCTTTGCGGGGGATGCGAAAGCTGTCGCAAGGGGTTTCCCCTGTGTCTGGAACGTTTTCCCTGGATCATACAGCCCGCTGGGGGCAGGTGGTTTGGCTGAATGGGATTGTGCTGGCGGCCTTTACCGTGCTGGCCTATCTCTCCCTATCTTGGCCGAGTCTTTTGGGGTCTTGGCTTTCGGTGGGGATTCTTTTGCTGGGCTGGGGGCTGTGCTGGCGTTATTTAACCACCCGCTGTCACGCCCGCGCCATTGGGGAGGGGATGGTCATCACCCTGCTGCGGTTGTCGTCGTTGGTGGCGATTTTCACAACGGCGGCCATTATTTTGTCCCTGACGTTCGAGGCCATGGCCTTTTTCCGGCTGGTATCGCCATGGGATTTTCTTTTCGGCACACACTGGAGCCCGCAAATGGCCCTGCGGTCCGATCAAACCGGCAGCTCTGGCAGTTTTGGGGCCATTCCCCTGTTTGCAGGCACGTTGATGATGACGGTGATTGCCCTGAGTTTGGCGCTGCCGCTGGGCCTGTTTTCCGCGATTTTTCTGAGCCAATACGCCACCCGTCGCCAGCGGTTCTGGTTAAAACCGATCCTGGAAATCCTTTCTGGCATTCCCTCGGTGGTTTATGGGTTTTTTGCGGTGGCGGTGATTGCCCCTGCGCTGCGGGATTTTGGTGCCTATTGGGGGCTGACGGTCATGACAGAAAGCGCCTTGGTGGCGGGGAGTGTGATGGGCATCATGATCATTCCGTTGGTGTCGTCGCTGTGTGATGATGTCCTGTCCGCGGTTCCCAAGCGTCTGAAAGAGGGGGCGCTCGCTCTGGGGGCGACATCCCACGAGGTCATCACCGGCGTTGTGGTGCCAGCGGCGTTGCCCGGGATCATCAGTGCGTTTATTCTGGCGTTTTCCCGCGCCGTGGGGGAAACCATGATTGTGGTCATGGCCGCCGGCATTGCCGCGAATTTAACGGCCAACCCGCTGGAGCCCGTCACCACCGTCACGGTGCAGATTGTCAAATTGCTCATCGGGGATCAGGAATTTGACAGCCCCAAAACCCTGTCGGCGTACGCGCTGGGGTTTGTGTTGTTTTTTATCACGCTGATGATGAACATTGTTGCCATGAACCGTATCAAAGCTTACCGTGCGCGTTATGATTGATCATAAAAACAGATCTTTTTATCGTCGCCACTGGCGGGATCGGGTGTTTCGCCGTGTGGCGGTGGGCTGCGTTGGCTTTGCGGTTTTGGCGTTGCTGACCCTGTTAACGTCCATCATCAGCCAAGGCTGGGGGGCGTTTGTGTCCTATAGTGTGGAAATTCAGGCGCAGGACATTCCGCCCAACCTGCCATCCAGCGATCGTGCGGCGGTGGTGGCCATTATCACATCGTTTCTGCAAACCCCCGTGGCATCCAAGCAGGATGTGATCCGCCTGTTCAGTGCCGATGCGGGGTCGCAGTTGGTGGCGTGGCTGAAACAGCCGCAGGGGCCATTGCGCCTGACCTTGTCCGATGATGCGGATATGGTGTTAAAACACAGCTATCAAGACAGCCCGCTGAAGGCCGAACAACGCAAAATCCTGAATGATCTGAAAACGCTGGGCGTTGTGCGCCGCAATGTTCATTTCACCTTTTTCACCGCCGGAGATTCCCGTGAACCCGAATTGGTTGGGATTTACAGCGCGTTGATGGGATCACTGTTGACGCTGGCCACGGCCTTTGTCATGGCCTTTCCCATCGGGGTGATGACGGCCATTTATTTAACAGAGTATGCCAAACCCAGCGCGTGGCGCACGTGGGTGGAAATCAACATCAATAATCTGGCGGCGGTGCCGTCCATTGTGTTTGGTTTGTTGGGGCTGTCGCTGTTTATTCAATTTTTGGGCTGGCCGCGCTCAACCCCCCTCGTAGGGGGGGCGGTTTTGGCGTTGATTATTTTGCCCACGCTGGTCATTGCCACCACGGCGGCGTTAAAATCCGTGCCCACCAGCATCCGCATGGCGGCGCTGGCCATGGGGGCATCCAAAACCCAGATGGTGTTTCATCATGTGGTCCCCTACTCCATCCCCGGGATTATGACGGGGTCCATTTTGTCCATGGCGCACATTTTGGGGGAAACGGCCCCGTTGCTGTTGATTGGTATGGTGGCCTTTATTGTGGATGTTCCAGGGGGGATTACCGAGGCCGCCACCACCCTGCCGGTGCAGATTTTTTTATGGTCTGAAAGCCCCGAGCGGGCCTTTGCGGAAAAAACCGCCGGCGCTATTTTGGTGTTGTTGGTTTTTTTGTTGATTATGAACGCCTTGGCCATTATTTTGCGCCATCGCCATCAAAAAACGTGGTCTTAATATGCTTCACCCCTCCCCCATGGAAAAAAAGATGGAAGCCCACGCGGTTTCGGTGTTTTACGGCCAAACGCAGGCGCTGTATGACATTTCCCTGACGATTCCCGCGCGGCATGTCACGGCGTTGATTGGCCCATCGGGGTGCGGAAAATCAACCTTTTTGCGGTGTTTAAACCGTATGAATGATGTGGTGGAGGGCTGCGTGGTGCGGGGGTCCATCCTGCTGGATGGTCAAAACATTTATGCCCCCAGTGTGGACACCGTGATGCTGCGGGCGCGTGTGGGGATGGTGTTTCAAAAACCCAATCCGTTCCCCAAGTCCATTTTTGACAATGTCGCCTATGGCCCCCGTATTCATGGCATGGCCAAAACCAAGGCCGAGTTAGAAGAGATTGTGGTGGAAAGCCTGAAAAAAGCCGGCCTGTGGCAAGAGGTCAAAGACCGTCTGCACACCGAAGGCACCAGCCTGTCCGGCGGACAGCAGCAACGGCTGTGCATTGCCCGCAGCATTGCCATCAGCCCTGAGGTGATTTTGATGGACGAGCCCTGCTCGGCCCTGGATCCCATCGCCACCGCCAAGATCGAAGAGCTGATTGATGATCTGAAAGCCAACTATACCATCATCATCGTCACCCATTCCATGCAACAGGCGGCCCGCGTGTCCCAAACGACGGCCTTTTTCCATCTGGGCAAAATGATTGAGGTCGGCCCCACCGATGTCCTGTTCACCAACCCGAAAAACGAACGCACGCAGGGGTATATTACGGGGCGGTTTGGGTGATCGTGAACAACGCGGCGGGGCGGGACAGTTGTCTTTGGGGGTCAAGGGGCGGGGCGGAAAAAATACCGCAAGGTGAGGCCTCGATAGAGGCTGAACCGAGGATGATTTTTTTCGCCGCGGCGCAGCGCACCCCTTGAGGCCCAAAGAGAACTGTGGGGGTGGGAGCCGCGTGCTCCCGAAGAAAAGGCTCCCACCCAGCAGAATTTGTCCCCCGCCTCAAGGGTCCGCTTCGCCGAGGCGAAAAAAATCATCCTCCCTCGCTACGCTCAGTCCGGTATTTTTTCCCCCTCGCCCTTGACCCGTGGGACAAATCCTGCTGCCCCGACCCCGCCTTTTCTTCTCCCCCAACCCCCACGAAAGGATCCCCCTTTATGCAAACACAAATGTTCTGTGAATCTCTATCCCCTTCCCCCCGACATGAAGAGGGGTTTTTAAACACCCTGCGCTCTTGGCAGGGCACCCCGTTTCATCATGGGGCGGCGCTGAAGGGGGTGGGGTGTGACTGTTATGGCTTGATTGTGGGGGCGGCGGCCGCCATGATGGGGACCTGCCCCCCTGCCCTGCCCCTGTATCCTGAAAATCCCGCAACCCTGACCCAGCAGCAGCAACAGGCCGTTCGGGATCATTTTTTGGGCCTCGCCACCATCATCCCACGGGAAGACACAAGGGATGGGGATGTTTTGGTGTTTTCCCTGCGGGACAATCCCGTGCATTTTGCGTGGCGGTTATCCCCCGAAACATTCCTGCATGCGGACCGGCGGCAGGGCGTTGTGGAAACGCGGTACACCCCCGCTTGGCAACGGCGCCACCGCCTGAGTGCTCGGCTGATGCTTCCCGTTTTGGGGCAGATGGGATAGGGGTTACTGGCCGCCCAAAACACGCTTCACCACGTCGGCATCCACCCGGGCGGCGGCGTTGGTTTCACGGATTTTGTCCATGACCTCTTGGCGGTAAATGGTGGTGGTTTCGGGGGACTGAATGCCCAGTTTCACGGTTTTGCCGCGGACATCGATGATGGTGACCTCGATGGTGCCGTCAATGACGATGGTTTCACCCAGACGTCTGGAAAGATAGAGCATTTTAAGGGTTCCTTAACATCTGCTTGACATACTGGGGAGTGAGGATTCCAAAACAACCATAAAGCCCTCTATCATGAACATCAATAACCTAAAACTGTTTTATGCCATGCGGCAAAATATGGATTGGTCGGCTGAGCGCCAGCGCGTTCTGGCCCAGAACTTGGCCAATGCCGACACCCCTGGGTATGCCCCCAGTGACTTGAAATCCATAGATTTTAAAAAGGTTTTGCGGCGTTTGGATCAACAAAAACAGGCCATGGCCACGACCGAATCGGGCCATATGGGGCCACCAGCGGGCAAAAATGCGGCCTTTGCCACGCTGAAGAAAGACGATATTTTCGAGGTCCTGCCCAGCGGGAACAAAGTGGTTTTGGAGGATGAAACCCTAAAATCATCGCAAACCGCAGATTTAAACAATCTCACCCTGCAACTGTATAAAAAATTCAACGGCATGTTCAGAATGGCCGTTCGCGGACCGACAGGGTAAGGGGTAAAGGGGTCATGAAGGGGGTTTTATGTCCGATTTGAAC
>CANGYM010000042.1 GCA_947458145.1 Alphaproteobacteria bacterium
GGTTCCGATTATCTTAACGTCTCGGGCGGATGGGGTGGAATCCCGCATTGGATCTTGCGCTGTGGCAGCCATGATAGCCCATTATCATAAGCACCATAGGGACAGCAGCAAAACGGTTTACGCTGCTGATCTGGCATGAGTGAAGTCCCCTATTTTCAGCGCATAACGGACAACCTGACGCAGGCGTTTCAGCCCACCTATCTGTTGGTGCGGGATGATTCCCACAACCACGCTGGCCACAGCGGCGCCCATGCCTTGGGGGAGACCCATTTTCATATTGCCATAGCCGCCCCCGCCTTTGACGGTTTGTCCCGCGTGGCCCAACATCGTCTGATTTATGATGCCCTAGCAGAAGAGCTGAAAGAGCGTGTGCATGCGTTGTCTATTGAGATTAAGGGCGCCCAATGACATCCGCCCCAGCCCGCAACCCCCTGTTGGATCCTCAGATTCCAGATGAAGTGTCTTCCTTGCGCCCCAAGCGTTTGTCGGATTTTATCGGTCAGGATCAACTGTGCCATAACCTGAAGGTTTGCATTGATGCCTCCAAGGCGCGGGGGGATGTGCTGGATCATTTGCTGTTTTACGGCCCCCCAGGTTTGGGCAAAACCACGCTGGCCCAGATTGTCGCGCACGAGCGCGAGGTGGGGTTTAAAGCCACCTCCGGCCCCCTGCTGACCAAAAGTGGGGATTTGGCGGCGATTTTGACGAATCTGCAGGCCCATGATGTGTTGTTCATAGATGAAATTCACCGCCTGCCGGTTCAGGTGGAGGAGGTGTTGTACGCCGCCATGGAGGATTTTCAGCTGGACATTGTTTTGGGCGAGGGTCCATCAGCGCGGACGTTGCGCATTGATCTGCAGCCCTTTACCTTGGTGGGGGCCACAACGCGCTCTGGCTTGCTGACCAATCCGCTGCGGGATCGTTTTGGCATTTTGTGCCGGTTGGAATTTTATGAACCCCAAGATCTATGCCGCATTGTGCAGCGTGCCGCATCCAAGTGGGATTTGTCCATGCATCCTGAGGCCGCCATGGCCGTGGCCCGACGTTCGCGGGGCACGCCGCGGATTGCGGGACGTCTGATGCGGCGGATTCGGGATTTTTATACGCTGTCCGGACAGCCGCACCTGTTGCCGGATCATGTGGATGAAACGTTGCGGGCGCTGGATGTGGATGATTTGGGTTTGGATGCCTTTGATCGTCGGTATTTATCCACCATTGCCGTGCATTATCAGGGTGGGCCGGTGGGGATTGAAACGTTGGCGGCCGCTTTGGGTGAAGCCAAAGATACTCTAGAGGACGTGATCGAGCCCTTTTTGATTCAACAAGGCCTGATCCAGCGCACCCCCCGCGGCCGTATGCTGGCCGAGGCCGCGTTTCGGCATTTGGGGCTTGGGCCGGTTTGAAAAAGGGCAGGGGATTAAAACCCCGTCGCACTGGCATGGGCGTAGGATCCGCCGCCCAAACGCTCGACTTTGGCCCCGCACGCCTGCAGTTTTTCGGGCAAATGCACATATCCACGGTACAGGTGATGGAGTCCCCCCACGGTGGTGGTGCCCTGTGCCACCAAGCCGGCCAGCACCAAGGAGGACGAGGCCCGTAAATCTGTGGCCTCAACATCCGCCCCATGCAGGGGGAAGCCGCCGTGAATGGTGCAGGTTTCCCCGTTCTGTGTGATGTGTGCGCCCATGGCTTTTAGCGCGGATACATGTTGAAAACGGTTTTCAAAAATAGTTTCGGTGATGCGGGATTCGCCGGCAATGCTGGTCATCAGCACCATCATCTGGGCCTGAATATCCGTGGGAAACCCTGGATAGGGGGCGGTTGTTAATTGTGCCGGTTTGGGCTGGACCTCTGCCGCATTCAGGCGAAGGGTGGTGGCATTGATGGCCTGAACGTCAAAGCCCATGGCATGAAGACAGGCGATTTCCCCCTGAATATGATCCTTGTTGGCCCCTGTTAAGGTGACATCCCCCCGCGTTAGGGCGGCGGCGATCAGATAGGTCATGGCCTCGATCCGATCGGGAATGACGGTGTGGGTGGCGCTGTGCAGACGGGGCACCCCGTGGATGGTCAGGGTCTCTGTTCCCGCCCCCTGAACATTCGCCCCCATGGCATTCAGGCAATCTGCCAGATCAATAATTTCCGGTTCTCTGGCCACGTTATGAAAAACACTGGTGCCACTCGCCAAGGCGGCGGCCATCATGGCATTTTCCGTGGCCCCGACGGAGGGCACGCGCAGGCGGTGTGTGGCGCCTTTCAGGCCCCCCTCACAGAACGCATGAAGGGCGTTGTCTTTGTAGTGGATGACGGCCCCCAAAGCCTGCAGGGCATCTTCGTGAACGTCCAGAGGGCGGGCGCCAATGGGGCAGCCCCCAGGCAAAGGCACCGTGGCCCGACCAAGCCGTGTCAGCAAAGGCCCCAGCACAATCACAGAGGCCCGCATTTTTCGGGCGGCCGCCATAGGAGATTCGGGATTCAGGGCGTTTTGGGGGGATTTTAAAGACAGAGACAGCTCCCCGTCCTGAGGTTCCCTCAGCACGATTTGCGCCCCAATATCCCGCAGCAAGTCCATCATGACGCGGGTGTCGTTCAAATCGGGGACGTTGTGTAAATTCAGGGGCTCTTCACTCAGCAAGCTGGCCGCCATAATGGGCAGGGCGGCGTTTTTGGACCCGCTGATGGACACCTGACCCCGCAAAGGGGTTCCCGTGCCCTGAATCATCATGCGGTCCATGGTCATGGGGGGTGAAGTTCCTTTTGATTCTTTTGTGAATGCACACTACACTCTTGCAGCAAAAGCGCAAGGAATAAGCATGATGATCCCAGAGCCCGACTGTCCCTTTACCCACTTTCAAAACTGGTATCAGCAAGCCGAAGCAGCCGAAATCAACGACCCCAATGCGGCCAATCTCTGCACGGTGGATCATCAGGGGCGCCCCAGCAGCCGGATCATTCTGGTGAAACAGGTGGATAACGATGGTTTTGCCTTTTTCACCAATTATAACAGCGCCAAAGCCCAGAATCTGGTGGCTAGGCCCTTTGCCAGCCTATGTTTTCACTGGAAAAGCCTGCGTCTGCAGGTCCGCATCGAGGGTATGGTCAGGAAAACAGACGCCGCTGTATCGGATGCCTATTTTGCAACACGGTCCAGAGAAAGCCAAATGGGGGCGCATGCGTCTTTGCAGTCGCAAGGTTTGCCGGATCGGGATGTTCTGAATCAACGTTTCGCCGACGTTGTTCAAGCCTTTCAGGATAAAGATGTGCCCCGTCCACCCCATTGGGGGGGATTTCTGTTGATGCCAGAGAGGATGGAATTCTGGCAGGATCAACCCCACCGTCTTCATCGCCGTTTGGTTTATGACAAATGTCGCAGCCCAACGTGGGAAACGCGTTTACTTTATCCCTAAAGAATCTTGTAGGTACATCCATGCACACGTCAGACACCATGAGGGCTTTCCTGAAAAATCCCTCTCATTATGAAGGTGGGGGCACCGTTACCCTTCACGAAACCCATGGGGCTTGGGTGGGTGTTGGCGGCAACATCGCCATAAAGGTCAAAAAGCCGGTTTTGTTCCCATACATGGATTACAGCACACCAGAAAAACGCCGCGATCTGTGTTTTCGGGAAATGACGCTGAATCAACGCACGGCCCCCCATCTGTATCGGGAAATCCGGATGATTGCCCAGCATCCTGATGGGACGTTGTTTTTTACAACGGATCCCAGTGATGCTGTTGTGGATTATGCCATTGTGATGAATCGTTTTGATGATCACCGTTTGTTGTCAGAGCAGTCCTCTTTTTCTGAGGATTTGTGTGAACGTTTGGCCGCCCGCATTGCCGATTTTCATAAACACGAAGCCCCCCTGTCAGGCATTGATGGTTACGCCATGATGGTGGGGGTGGTTCAGGGGAATGATGGATGTTTTTCTGCCTATCCCAACGCTTTGCCCCAAAATCAAACACGCGCTTTGACAGAATACTGTTTAAGGGCCTTAGAGGCGCATAAAAACCTTTTGCAAGCGCGTTCCGCCCATTTTTTGAAACAGTGTCACGGGGATTTGTATTTAAAAAATATCTATGTGGATACGGATGGCCAGCCTGTTTTGTTTGATTGTATTGAGTTTAATGATGCCTTTGCCCAGATTGACACGGCCTATGATCTGGCCTTTTTGCTGATGGATGTGAAATTTCGGGGTATGGCGCGGGAAGGGTTTTGCATTCAGCATGCCTATGTTCGGAAAACAGGGGATATGGAGGGCCTGTTGTTGATGCCCGTGTTTATGGCCATTCGGGCCGCCATTCGCTCTCATGTTTCTTTGGCTATTGCCCAAGGCATCACGGATGCAGGTGCGAAAGAGGGATTTTTGCGGGATGCCAAGGCCTATTTGGATCTGGCGCTGTCTTTGGTGTCCCCGAAAAAGGGATCGGTGACGGCCTTTGGGGGGTATGCGGGCAGTGGAAAAACAACACTGGCCCACGCGCTTGCCGAAAAAACAGGGGCGGTTTTGGTGTCCAGTGATGATTTGCGCAAACATATGCATGGGGCGGCGGTGACGGAGACCCTGCCCCAGACGGCCTATACTGATGAAAAAAACAGGGCCGTTTATGATCGCCTGCAGACCTTGGCCATGGGGCTGGCGCAAACGGGCCAAAATGTTGTTTTGGATGCCACCTTTTTGCGGGAAGAGGGGCGGGAGGCTTTGGCAGAGCAGCTAACAAAAGCAGGAATTGCCTTCCGCGGATTCTGGGTGCAAGCCCCCGATGATCTGGCAGAGGCCAGAATGGATCAGCGGACGGGGGATGCGTCGGATGCCACATCAGAGGTGCGTCGCAGGCAGAAACAAAGCGATGTCGGTGCGATCACCTGGCCCCACCTGTGGGGGCACACATCCACCGAGACTGTTTTGCAGGAGATTGCGGCATGAGCGCCCGTGTGACCTTTTGGGGCGTACGTGGATCCATTCCCTGTCCAGACGTGAATTTTATGGACTATGGGGGGCATACCTCGTGCGTCACTGTGGAGCTGGGGGAGGATTTGCTGATTTTGGATGCAGGATCAGGTTTGCAAAAAATGGGACGTTCGGATTTGGTGAAGCGTCACAAAACCCTGCATCTTTTGTTATCGCACGCCCATTTGGATCATATCATGGGGCTGCCCTTTTTTGCCCCGCTGTATGATCCGGACTATACGGTGCATTTTTATGCCAGACCTGCCACGGGGGAAACGGTGGACGGGCTTTTAAAAAAAATGCTAATGCCCCCGTTTTCGCCTGTGACTACAGAGACCTTTCGGGCAACGTTGCATTTTCATGCTTTTAAGGACGGGGAAAGCCTGAGAATCGGCAATCATACCATCGCAACCCATCCCCTAAACCACCCTGGGGGCAGCACGGGGTATCGTATGGCTTCAGACACAGGATCATTGTGTTACATCACCGACACCGAACACACGGTTGGGAAAACGGATGAAGGGTTGGTGCGTTTTATCAAAAACAGTGACTGTTTGATTTATGATAGCATGTTTTGTGATACCAACTTTACCTCCTATATCGGATGGGGCCATTCGACCTGGCAAGAGGGGGTCCGCTTGCAAGAAAAAGCGGGCGTAAAAACGTTTTTCCTGTTTCATCATAGTCCCGATGCCGTGGATGATCACTTGAAGGCTTTGGCCGAGACCTTAGAAAAAACATTTGGACATCAGGTTCGTCTTGCCAAAGAGGGCACATGCGTTTATGTTTAGAGGACAATTTTTTGATCCTTTTTCAAAGCATAAGCACATCAGAGCCTTAAAATTCAACCATAGGTTGAATTTTGCTTTTGGAAATCAGGGCATTATCCTGTTGCACATCCCTGTTTTTTGGGTAATATCTGCCAAGTTTTGACAGCTTTAAAAAAACAATCAAAAGTTGAAATTCATGAAAATCATGCATGCTATCGGCGGTGAGACTTTTGGGGGGGCAGAGAGCCATTTTGTTCGTCTGGTTTGCGCCCTTCATCATAGTGGTTTGGCGCAGCATGTTGTGATGCGTCATCACCCCCAGCGTATGGCCACGCTCAGGGCCGCAGGGGTAACGGTGACTGAGGCGCCGTTTCAGGGGTTTCTGGATGCCAAAACCAGGGATATCTTGAAACAAGAAGCCAAGATGTTTGCCCCTGATATTGTGCAAAGCTGGATGTTTCAGGCCAGCCGTATGATGCCCGTGGGGGATTACATCCGTCTGGGGTGGTTAAGGGGCTTTCACCATTTGGAAGATTACCGGTATTGCGATCACTTGTGCGCCCTGACCAAAGGCATTGTGTCCTCGATTGTTGCCCAAGGGTGGCCTTCGGAGCGGATTCATCAGGTTCGCCCTTTTGCAGAAGCCAAAGTCGGTAAAAAACTGCCCAAATCCACCTATAAAACCCCCGAAGAGGCCCCCGTGATTTTGGGTCTGGGGCGTTTGCATTGGCATAAATCGTTTGACACGGTGATTCAGGTTCTGACCCAGATTCCAGAGGCCTATTTTTGGTTGGCCGGCGAGGGGGAGCAAAGAACAGATTTGGAAAATTTTGCAAAATCCATAGGGGTTTTTGATCGTGTGCGGTTTTTGGGATGGCACGAGGATCAGGCGGATCTTTATGCCACGGCGGATGTGTGTGTTTTGCCCTCCCGCTACGAGCCCTTTGGTTTGGTGATGATCGAGGCATGGGCGCACCAAATCCCTCTGGTGGCGACGCGGGCGGCCGGACCCCGTGCCACAGCCCAGGATATGGTGGATGCGCTCTTGGTGCCCATCGATGATGTGGATGCCTTTGCTGAGGCCATTCGTCGCATCTTAACGGATGATGTTTTGCGAGCATCTTTGGTGGCCAATGGGTTTAACCACTACAAGCAGGATTATACAGTGGATTCTACAGTGGCCCAATATCATCGGCTTTATCATGATATTTTGGATCAGGGGCCCATGATCCATCGTGGATTATCACGGTTGGGGCAAATAAAAGATTCCCTTTTGGCTTTGTTTCTTTCAAAGTAGAGTCTTTGCCGTTTCGCCCGTAGTATTTTTGGAGGTTTTGTGACTGTTCCGTCTTTTCAAATGACCATTAAAACGCAGTATCTGAAGGATTTTTCTGTGGAAAATCCCAAAGCGCCGCATATTTTCAGCGCCCTGAAGGCCCAGCCCCAAGTGACCATTCAGGGGGATGTTTTGGCCCAAGCGTTGGATGCGGAGCATCATGAGGTGGCCCTGCGCCTAACCCTGCAAATGGTGGACGAGGCCGCCCAGACCATCTGCATCATGGACACCCTGTATGCAGGGGTTTTTCATTTTACCCCCGCCCTGAATGATCCGGAACACCCCATTTTGTTTATTGAGGCCCCGCGTTATCTGTTTCCCTTTGCGCGTCAGATTCTGGTGGATGCCACGCTTCACTGCGGCTTTCCCCCTGTTTTTATCCAGCCCATTGATTTTGCAGCTTTGTATCATCAGCGGCAAGAGCAAAGCCGGCAAACCAAGGCCGCATCGTAACGGGCTGTTTCGTTGATGGCATGTCATAAACCCCTTGTTTAAAGGAAGCCCACCATGACCGTGACCGAAGTGACCGACATTATGCGCGAGGCTCTGTGGGTCACCATCAAGCTATCCTTGCCCATTTTGCTTGTGGCTTTGATCGTGGGGCTTGTGGTGTCCCTGTTTCAGGCCCTGACCCAGATTCAGGAAATGACGTTATCCTTTATTCCCAAAATTCTGTCTGTGTTTACGGCTTTGGTGTTTTTGTTTCCTTTTATGCTCACCACCTTGATGGAGTATACGATCAAGCTGTTTGATCGTCTGCAAACGGTGGGGGCCTCTTAAAAGGATATCACATGCGGCTGCCCCGTGTTCATATTGATACGGAATCCCTGATTGCCAATTACCGCACCATGCAGGGCTTGGCCCCTGCGTCCGTGTGTGGGGCTGTGGTGAAGGCCAATGCCTATGGTTTGGGTGTAACGCCCGTGGTGCCCCTTTTGGCGGGGGCGGGGTGCTCTCTTTTTTACGTGGCCAGTTTGGATGAGGGGGTGGCGGTGCGGCGCCTGCTGCAGGACCATGGGTTTTTGACCCCAGAGATTGTGGTGTTTCATGGATATTTGGCAGAGGAAATTCCTGTTTACAAGCAGCACGGCATCATTCCGGTGTTAAAAACGCCGCAGGCCCTATCCTCTTGGTTTTCTGGGGATTATGGGCCCGCCGTGGTGGAGTGGGACACGGGGATGCATCGCTGTGGTTTGCCCCCCGCACTGGCGGAGGAGGTTTCCCGTCTGGACCCCAAACGTCTGCATCATATCATGACGCATCTGGCGGCGGCGGATGATCCCGATCATCCCCTGAATGCTGAACAAAAAGAATGTTTTGAGGGCATTGCCCGCTTATTTCCCCATGCTCCCACCAGCATGGGGGCCAGTCATGGGGTGTTGCTGGGGCCAGAGTATCATGGAACATATGTTCGTATAGGGATTGCCCTTTATGGGGGGGTAGCGCATCCTGATTTACGTCCTGTGGTGCAGGTTCGTGCCCCCATTTTAGAGGTCCGATCCATCGCCGCCGGCGAGAGTGTTGGTTACGGGGCCAGCTACGTCGCCCCCTGTCCCCGTCAGATCATGACCGTGGGGTTTGGGTATGCCGATGGGTATTTACGGTCTTTTTCCAACGTGGGGCAGGCTTTGATACAGGCCAAAGACGGAACGTGTTTTGATCTGCCCGTTGTGGGCCGTGTGTCCATGGATGTCACCACTTTGGATGTCAGCGATTTGTCGGCGTCTGTTATGTCAGAGGCCCATGAGGTTGTGTTTTATCACCCTCATCAGGGGGGGATCATCGATGCGGCCCACAGGGCAGGGACCATTCCCTATGAATTGCTGACCGGTTTAAAGCCAACGTTGGCGCGGTGGGTGGGGGTAGAGGGCAGGTGAGGGGGCAAAGCCCACTTAGACATTCTCTTGCAGGAAGGGGTGTACCGCGCGGTTACCGGCCACGATCTGGCCAGAATCCAGCATGGTGTCTTTGCCCCCAAAGTCGGTGACCAGACCACCAGCCTCTGTCACCATCAGCAAGCCGGCCGCGATGTCCCAAGATTTCAGGTGATCCTCAAAATACCCATCATAGCGTCCCGCCGCCACATAGCATAAATCCAGCGCGGCTGACCCAAAACGCCGAATCCCAGCGACCTTGCCCATAATCTGGTTCAGGCTTTTTAAAAAGGGGGCCGTTTGACCATGACCGGCAAAGGGACATCCCGTGGCAATCACACAGTCCATAAGATGGCTGCGACTGGAGACACGCAAACGCCGTTGATTACAAAAGGCTCCGCCGCCCTTGCTGGCCCAAAAGACCTCTTGTTTGATGGGATCATGTACCAGACCCGCAACAATTTGGCCGCGATCCTCCACGGCGATGGAAATGCAAAAATGGGGGATGCCGTGGATAAAGTTGGTGGTGCCGTCAATGGGATCCACAATCCAGTTGATGTCGCGGGGATCGGGCTCGGATTCTTCCCCAATAAAACCATAATCAGGGCGGGCATGCATCAGCTCTTCGTAAAGCAAAGCCTGCGTCCGCTGGTCCGCCACCGTGACAAAATCAGCGGGGCCCTTGCGAGAGGGTTGCAGGTTTTCAACCTCTCCAAAATCCCGCTGTAAACGACGGGCGGCTTTATCGGCGGCCCGCTGCATTACATAAATCAAAGCATCGTAGCGTCCCATCTTAGGCCGGACCCACGATCATGCTCATCTGTCGCCCTTCCATTTTGGATTCGGACTCGATGGTGGCCAGGTCTTTCAGCTCTTCCTTAAAGCGATTCAAAACGGTGACGGCAAAATCCTGTCTTTGGATCTCTCGACCCCGAAAACGCACGGTGAATTTGACTTTGTCGCCTTCTTCTAAAAATTCTTTGGCTTTGCGCAGCTTCACTTGGAAATCATTTTCCTCGATGTGGGGCCGCATTTTAATTTCTTTCAGCTCCACCACTTTTTGCTTTTTCTTGGCTTCGGCTTTCTTTTTCTGCTGTTCATAGCGGAATTTGCCGTAATTCAAAAATTTACACACAGGGGGGCGGGCTTGGGGGGCAACTTCCACCAAATCTAGGCCCACAGCCTCGGCTTTCCGCAAGGCATCCTGCAGGGGCAATACCCCAATATCCTGACCCTCTTCATCAATGACCCGAACGGGACTGATGGTAATTTGGTGATTGATGCGCAGTTCGTCAGCCACAGGCCGGGTTCCTTTGTGTCATAAGAGGATGAATCCTTGGGTTAAAAGAAAAAAATAGCATGGGAGTGTTAAAAATGGCTTGCGTCATTCTAAACAGCCTCTTCCAGACGCTGGGCGAGGGTGAGAAGGGGGCCTTCTTCAAACGGGCGCCCAATCAGTTGCCATCCCAGCGGCAGGCCTTGGCTGTCCAGCCCCGCCGGCACAGACAGCGCGGGCAACCCCGCCATGCTGGCCGGAACCGTCAGAACATCGTTGAGATACATGGCCACAGGGTCCGACTGGTTTTCGCCGATTTTAAAGGCACTGGATGGCACCGTGGGGGCCAACAGGGCATCCACCCCCTGAAAAACCGAAATAAAGTCATTATAAATCAAACGGCGCACGCGCTGGGCATGTCTGTAATAGGCATCATAATACCCTGCAGAAAGAACGTAGGTTCCCATCAAAATCCGGCGCTTGACCTCTGCCCCGAATCCTGCGGAGCGGGTGGCGGCATACATGGCCTCTAATGTTTCGGCGTCTTCACGATCTCCATAGCGCACACCATCATAGCGGGCGAGGTTGCTAGAGGCCTCAGCCGGCGCAATGATATAATAACAGGGCAGGGCGTAAGCGGTATGGGGCAGGGACACATCCACCAAACGACACCCCGCATCTCGCAGAATGGTTTTGGCCCGTTCCCATGATGCCAAAATATCGGGGTGGATGCCTTCTGGGGCGTATTCCTTAGGGATACCAATGACTTTGCCTTGAACAGAATCTCCCAAACCGGCGGACCAATCGGGAACAGGACGCGGCACGGATGTGCTGTCTTTAGGATCATGGCCAGCCATGACTTGCAGCATCAGGGCGGCGTCTGCCACGGTTTTTGTCATGGGGCCAGCTTGATCTAGGCTGGAGGCAAAGGCCACAATCCCATACCGCGAACAGCGGCCATAGGTGGGTTTAATCCCAACAATCCCGCAAAACGCCGCGGGTTGGCGGATACTTCCCCCTGTATCCGTTCCGGTGGCTGCCAGACATAAATCCGCCGCCACAGCCGCCGCGGACCCACCGGAAGAGCCCCCAGGAACGCGGCATAATTCTGTATCCCCAATGGCCTTTTTCGGGTTTTTCACAGGGCCAAAGGCCGATGTGATGTTGGCCGAACCCATGGCAAATTCATCCAAATTTGTTTTGCCCAGCATCAGGGCACCCTCCGCAAACAGCTTTGCGGTCACCGTGGATTCATAGGGGGGGACAAAAGACGATAAAATTTTGGATGCCGCCGTGGTTTTGACCCCCTGCGTGCAAAACAAATCCTTAACCCCAATGGGCAGGCCAGGCAATAATCCGTCCCGTTTGTTGTGGGCATCCATGGCGGCGGCCTGCTGACGGGCTTGCTCTAGGGTTAGGGTGATGAAGGCATTCAATTCCGGCTGCTGTTTTTCGATGGCCGCCGAAAAGGCATCCACCAAATCCACGGCGGAAACCTCGCCGCGTACACGCAGGGCCTTGGCTTGCGTTAAAGTCAGGCTTGTCAGATTAGTCATGATGCGGAAACAACTTTGGGAACCACAAAAAATCCATGACGCGCCTGCGGGGCGTTGGCCACCACTTGGGCTTGTTGATTGCCATCAGTGACCTGATCAGGGCGCAGCACCTGAATTTCGGATAGGGGGGTAATCATGGGGCTGATGTCGTCAACATTAACGGGGGCCAGCTGTTCAATCAGGCCCATAATTTTTTGAATATCCACGGTTAAGGCATCGCATTCGGCATCATCCAAATGGATCTTGGCAAGTTTTTTGGCCAGGCGCTGAATATCCGAACGTTGAAGGGTCATGCGA
>CANGYM010000043.1 GCA_947458145.1 Alphaproteobacteria bacterium
AAAATTCACGCGGTGGCGGGATTTTTCGGGAACGTCAAAATTGACTTTTTTGATGGTGTTGATGGCAAAATACCGTTCGTTTTCCTGCGGCGCGATCAAATCGCCGTACACGGTGTCGCCGGTGCGCAGGGCGTATTGCTTCACCAAATGCGGGGCCACATAAATGTCATCGGGGCCCGGCAAATAATTGGATTCGGGCGAGCGCAAAAACCCAAAACCATCCTGCAAACGCTCCATCACGCCGCTGGCGTGGATGGTGACTTCGTTTTCGGCCAGTTGTTTCAAAATGGCCACCAACAATTCCTGACGGCGCATGTTGGCGATGTTTTCTAAATCCAAATCCTCGGCCATTTGCATCAGCTCAACGGCCGTTTTGCTTTTCAGTGTCTGTAAATCCATAGGGGGGAAATCTAAAAAAATAAAAGTGAAAGAAAAAAGCGAAGATCCGATTGGCAGGACGCCCATCTTTTCCAAAAAACACAACCCCAAAGCAACGCCCAAAAAAGAATCTGCTGGGAGGGTTCTATCTACGCCTTAATCCCGACTATTTCCCATTTGGGGCGGTTTTGTCAAGGGGGTTTTTGGGCAAAAAGCCGGAATTTTTTCAAAGACCCCCCCACCCCGCATCAACCGGCGTCATCATCACAGGGTCCCTGTATCTGGCGGGGGGTGGGGGGGGGGTGAAGATCTAACCCTTGACTTTATCCATATTTCCGCATCGGAATGGCCGGCAACGCCATGTTTTACTGGATATATAAATGCAAAATAGCCTCATACTCACTGGCAAAGGCCTTAAGAGCGGGTATGGCTGATTCTATAAAATCAATCAAAGTTTGGGCTGTCATGTTGCCAGAGCGTATCCAAATAATCTTGGGTGAGGGACCGTAGAAAAGGGAAAGATGATAGAAATCTTTATCCTTCGTCATCAATGTGAAACCTTGATCTCGGGCATATTCCCAAAGTTCCCGATCACAGGCAGATTCCAAACCAAAATCTGTAACATGACGGACAGTATCGAAATGTTTGGCCAACAGGCGGACCAAACGCGGCGGCAAATTGTGATCCAACAAAATGTTCACAACAACGGGGCCATGACAACCACGGGCTGTTTGGCTTCGCTGGCGGCATATACCAAACAGGCCCGAATGTCGTCTGATGTTAGGAAGGGAAACTCGGTCAGAACCTCCTGCGGCGACATGCCCGAGGCCAAATAGGACAAAACATCCGCCACCGTCATCCGCATCCCGCGAATACAGGGCTGTCCACTGCGTTTTCCCGCTTCCAAAGTAATGTGTGATACCATGATATCAATCTACCATGAAACCATGAACAATGTCAAAAGGGCCAGTTTTGCAACCCCTAACCCCGCCGATCCACCATCACCAGTGCATCGCCCTTAATCACGGGGGTTTCGGCGACGATGGCTTGGGTGTCCAGGGTGACGCGGCGTTTTTCGGGGTCGATGGCGGTGATGGTGACGATGGCCGTCACCGTATCACCAATTTTGACGGGGGCCAGAAAACTCAGGTTTTGTTTCAGATAAATGGCCCCAGGCCCGGGCAGTTGAACCCCCAAAACGCGGGAAATAAAGCTGGCGGACAGCAACCCATGGGCGATGCGGGTTTTAAACAACGTGGTTTTGGCAAAGGCTTCGTCCATATGCACGGGGTTGTGATCGCCGGAAACCTCGGCAAACAGGGTAATGTCATCCTCTGTGATGGTTTTGGAAAATTCGGCGGTCATGCCGACGGACAGGTCTTCGAGGTAGTATCCGTGTTGCGATGTCATGAGGGGTTCTCCTTTAGGTTGTTTTGTGACCATGCCGCAGAAAGATGAAAATCCCCTAAACGGCAACGGCGGGCACGGGAAGGTTTCCTTGGGTAACGTGACTGAGGGCCTGCACCAAATGATCCGCCATGGCGCGGGTATGCAGGGGGCTGATGGTAACGCGCAGGCGTTCTTGGCCGCGGGGCACCGTGGGATAGTTGATGGGCTGCACATAAATTTTGTGATCGCTCAGCAGGCTGTCGCTGACCTGCTTGCACCGCACAGGATCGTACATCATCACGGGGATGATATGGCTGGGGTGGTCCAAAATGGGCAGGCCCGCCTGTTTCATGGCGGTTTTCAGATAATTCACCGTGTCAAAAACGCGCTCTCGCAATTCGGGGTGGCTGCGGGTATAGGACACACTGGCATGGGCCCCCGCCGCAAGGCTGGGGGGAATGGCCGTGGTGAAAATAAACCCCGCACCGGCGCTGCGGATATAATCCACAACGGCCACATCCCCCGCAATGTATCCGCCCATCAGACCAAAGGCCTTGGCCAACGTCCCCTGAATAATATCAATGTCTTGGGCCACGCCGTCCCGCGCCGCCACCCCCGCCCCCTCAGGCCCATACAGGCCCACGGCGTGGACTTCGTCCAGATACGTCATGGCGTTATAGTCTTTGGCCAGCTCCACAATGGCGGCAATGGGCGCAAAGTCCCCCTCCATGGAATACAGCGATTCAAAGGCAATCAGCTTGCAGCGGTCCTTGGGCTGCGCCTTTAACAATGTGCGCAGGTGATCCAGATCATTATGACGGAAAATGGCCTTTTCCGCGCGGCTGTGCCGGATGCCCTCAATCATAGAGGCATGATTTTTTTCATCCGAAAACACAATGCAATCGGGCAAAACTTGGGTCAGGGTGGACAGGGTCGTTTGATTGGCCAAATAGCCACAAGCAAACAACAACGCGGCCTGTTTGCGGTGCAGATCGGCCAGCTCAGCCTCTAGCAAGGTGTGATAGGGGTGGGTGCCCGAAATGTTGCGCGTTCCCCCCGCGCCGCCGCCGGCGGTGGCGATGGCGTTTTGCATGGCATCCAAAACCACAGGATGCTGGCCCATACCCAGATAATCATTGCTGCACCAGATGGTGACTTTTTCATGGGGCGGGAAATGATCATGCAGGGCCTGCGGAAATTCCCCCCGCACACGGTTCAGGGCATGAAAGGTGCGATACCGCCCTTCCTCCCGAATCTGGGATAACGCATGGTCGAAAAAACGATGATAGGGGGACATGATGTCTGAAAAAACGTCAACCAATGACAAAACTGACCAATTCTCTAGCACATTCCCATGGGGTGTGCAAGGTGGGGAAAGATGGGGGATGGGGGATTTAGTCTCTAGCATGCCCTGAAGAGCTATAATCTTGGGGCCATTGTGTTTGATCATCTATTATGGCATCCGTCAGATCCGCACCCTCCAGATTTGACCCACGTAGGTCGGTTCCGCTTAAGTTACATCCTGTAAAATTGGTGTCATGCAAATCAAGGTCGCTAAGATTGAGTCCCGTTAAATTTGTTCTTGATAAATCAAAGATGCCATCCTCACCTCTAAGTTCCTCAATCATGGCATTCAGAGTGTTTTTTCTTTCGCGATGAGAATCCGCAAGCTCGTCTGGCTCACTTGGATTAAATTCGGTTCCAGTATACTCCCTTATATACCCTATAGATTTGACCTTTGAAATGAATAGATTTTTGATTTGGTTTTGAATGCTGGTTTTAAAGGCCTCTAAAGCCTGCGCGGGCAGTTTTAAGGTCAATTGGTTTATGGTGACCTCAGCCATATTATCTTCGTATGTGTATTCATTCCAAAAGTTGGCGTTGGTTTTAATAGCCTCTCGAAACGCCTCCACAACATCATCAGGAAACTGGACGTTGGGGGTGATGTTGATTGTGTTGTTTTGTCTTTTGCCGCTCTCATCCTCCCGTCCTTCTAAAAGCCCTGTAGTCCCCGATAGCTGGGTGTGATCATCCATTTGGGCGTTGTTTAGATTTGTGTCGCGGAAGCTGGCATCCCTCAGGTCGGTCCCTCTCAGATTGGCCTCACTTAGGTCGGCCTCAGAAAAGTCAGCTTGCTGCAAATTAAGCTTTGAAAGATCAGCATTATTTAAATCAATGTTTTCGTTACCATTATTTGTGAGTTGATCAAAAATCTTTGCAATCGCAGCAGGTCGTTTTTCGGGAGACAAATTAGAAGGTAAGGCTAGAACTGCCTCTCGAAAGGCTGCACCGATTGTTTGGGTCATAAATACACTTTTAAAAAAACTAAATTCCATATAATACAAATATATAAAAATATCAAGTTTTTTTGCCAGTGGGTATCCTTTCTAACGTCCACCCCCCCAACGTCCACCTTGCCCCGCGCCGTAACCTCTGATAAGGTTACGCCTCTTTTCTGGATACAAGGATATAAATCACCATGACCTTTGAAAGCAAACGTTCTGTAACCCGAGATCAGGCCGAAGCCGCTGTGCGCACTCTGCTGCAATGGGCGGGGGACAATCCCGATCGCGAGGGTTTGGTTGAAACCCCCGATCGCGTTGTGCGGGCGTATGAAGAGTTCTTCGCGGGATATGACGACAACCCCACAACCATTTTGCAATCGGCGTCCTTTCATGCGGAAGGCTACGGCGATATGGTGATTTTGCGGAACATCCGCTTTGAATCCCACTGTGAACATCACATCAGCCCGATTTTGGGGAAAATTCATCTGGCCTATATCCCCCATCACCGCGTTGTGGGCATCAGCAAGCTGGCGCGGGTGTGTGACGTGTTTGCCAAACGCCTGCAAATCCAAGAGGCCATGACCAACGGCATTGCCCACGCCATCGAGCAGGCCCTGAGTCCCGTCGGTGTGGCCGTTTATGTTGAAGGCGCCCATCAATGCATGACCACGCGGGGCGTACACAAAACCAACATGGATATGGTGACGCGCTGTTTTCTGGGATCCTTTGCCAAGGATTCGGATTTGCGCCGCGAGTTTTTGGACATTATTTTATCGTCTCGTTCATAAAGGAATTCTGTGATGACCATGCGGGTTGCGGTTGTGGGCGCCACGGGAAACGTGGGGCGCGAGATGTTAAAAACGCTGGCCGAGCGCCGCTTTCCCGTATCCAAAGTTCACGCGGTGGCATCGAAACGATCCGCCGGCAAGAAAGTTTCCTTTGGCGAAAACGATGTTTTAACGGTGGAGGATCTGGAAACCTTTGATTTTTCAACGTGTGACATCGGGCTGTTTTCCCCGGGGGGAAAGGTTTCTGCCGAGTATGCGCCAAAGGCGGCGGCGGCAGGGTGTGTGGTCATTGACAACACGTCCCATTTTCGCATGGACCCTGACATTCCACTGGTGGTGCCCGAGGTCAACCCAGAGGCCCTGAAAGATTACAAAAAAAAGAACATCATCGCCAACCCGAACTGTTCCACCATTCAGATGGTGGTGGCGTTAAAGCCCCTGCACGATCTGGCGACCATCAAACGGGTGGTGGTGTCCACCTATCAATCCGTTTCGGGGGCCGGTCGGCCGGCCATGGATGCCCTGTTTTCCCAAAGCCGAAACGTCCTGACCCATCAACCCATTGAGGTTGAACCGTTTTTCAAGCGCATTGCCTTTAACGTCATTCCGCAAATTGATGTGTTTATGGACGATGGCTTTACCAAAGAGGAATGGAAAATGCGCGTGGAAACCCAGAAAATTCTGGACCCCCGTATTGAGGTCGTGGCCACCTGCGTCCGCGTGCCCGTTTTTGTGGGCCATGCAGAGGCCGTATCCGTGGAATTTGAACGCCCCATGAATCCCGACACCGCCCGCCGCATCCTGAAAAACGCCCCTGGGGTTTTGGTGGTGGATACGCTGGACCCCGAAGATGGCTTCATCACCCCCATCGACTGCGCGGGGGAAGATGCCGTGTATGTATCGCGCATCCGCAAAGACCCCTCGGTCCCCAACGGCCTGATGCTGTGGATTGTCGCCGACAACGTCCGCAAAGGCGCCGCCCTGAACAGTGTGCAAATTGCCGAGGCCCTGTTGCCGATGTTAAAGGGGAAATAGAGGGGCGCGGGGCAAGGTAGACGTTGGGGGTTAACGATACCCTTCTCAGGGACAGCACCCTGCCGCCATGAAACCTTTTGCGCGGGTGTGCTTATCGGCCGTTGTTGTGGTCTATGTGTGCTGGGGGGAGTGTGGAAGACACGCAGAACGCAGGGCGGACATCCCCATCTGTTTTTCATAATCATTTGACATTTTTGGATATATCGCGTAGGATAAACAACCTTATCAATCAGGTTTTTCGTCATGCAAACTGTGAATCAGGCCACCTTTGCGCAGAATGTATCCGCCTTGCTGGATCGGTTGTGTGACGATCACAGCCCCCTGATCATCACGCGCGATGACGCAGAACCGGCGGTTTTGATGTCATGGTCGGATTTTCGCTCTATCGAGGAAACCGCCTATTTGATGGCCAGCCCCCGAAACGCCCAGCGCCTCAACCAAAGCATCGACGCCTTGCAATCCGGAAAGGGTTTTGTGCGTTCGCTGCCCGATGATCAATGATTTTGCAGTGGTCACCCCAAGCGTGGGAAGATTATTTGTACTGGCAAAGTACAGACAAATCTGTATTAAAGCGAATCAATCTTTTAATCAAAGATACCCAGCGTCATCCTTTTGAAGGCATCGGAGACCCCGAACCCCTAAAACATAACTGGACAGGGTTTTGGTCGCGGCGCATCAATCGTGAACATCGCTTGGTGTATACCGTTGATAACGGGCGCTTGTCCATCGCCCAGTGTCGGTATCATTATTGATCGGACGTTGCTTTTAGAGTGGGGAAAATCCCCCTACCTCACAAACACCGAAGTCCGTTGAATTTTTTTCTGCAGCTGCAGGATACCGTACAGCAGGGCCTCCGCCGTGGGGGGGCAGCCGGGGACGTAAATGTCCACGGGCACGATGCGGTCGCATCCCCGCACCACGGAATAGGAATAATGGTAATACCCGCCGCCATTGGCGCAGGATCCCATGGAAATCACCCAGCGGGGTTCGGGCATTTGATCGTAAACCTTGCGCAGGGCAGGGGCCATTTTGTTGGTGAGGGTACCCGCCACAATCATCACATCCGACTGGCGGGGGGATGGGCGAAACACGGTGCCAAAACGGTCCAAATCATATCGGGCTGCGGCGGTGTGCATCATTTCCACCGCGCAGCAGGCCAAACCAAACGTCATGGGCCACAAAGACCCCGACCGCGCCCACCGCACCAGCTTATCCACAGATGTCAAAACATAACCGTGGGTGTTGACCTCGTCCGCCGCCTGACGAATCAGGGTGTCATAATCTATGGGGGGGGTGGTGCCGTCCTGCAGGGGGGTTATTCCCATTCCAACGCTCCTTTTTTCCATTCATACAGAAAACCAACCGTCAAAATCACCAGAAACACCATCATGGATACAAATCCAGGCCACCCCAAATCCGTCAGCACAATGGACCACGGAAACAAAAAGGCGACCTCCAGATCAAAAATAATAAACAAAATCGCCACCAGATAAAACCGCACGTCAAAGGTCACGCGGGCGCTCTCAAACGGCTCAAACCCACATTCATATTGGGACACCTTTTCATTGTCCGGCCGGTGACGGCCCACAATCCATGACGCCACAATCATCACCGCAGCCAATCCCACGGCAATCGCCAAAAACACCAAAATGGGTACGTATTCTGAAATCATAGCGGCACTATACCACGCCTTTGGCATCAGGCAAGTCGCATGTTGCTAAAAACAAGTACGCTGTGGTATGCCTAGCTGGTTTTACGGATACAGGGGCTTTTCCTTATGCATGATGATACGCGCAATATTACCACGGCAGTGATTCTGTCCATGGTGTTTCTGCTGGTTTACTATGGTTACGTGGCCCCCATGCTGGCGCCAGCGAAGAACGATCAGGCGACGCAGTCTGTGTCCCAAATCCCGTCTCAAACCGTGGGGCTGGACCCCTTGTCACAGGCGGCGCCGGTTGTGCGGCCTTTGCAGGATGTTCTCTCCGATGCTGATCGCTTTCCCATTGAAACGGCGGGATTAAGGGGCTCTCTGTCCCTGTCCGGCCTGTTGCTGGATGATATGATTCTAAAAAACTTCTTTACAGAACTGGATGGCAAAGAGCCCGTCCGCTTGTTGACCCCGCCCCAAACAGGCAAGCCCGATACGTTTTTGCGCATCGGCTGGCTGGGGGAGGGCGCCCCCCCCCGCGATGCCCTGTGGACATCGGATCCCAAAAAACCAGGCCACTTCACATGGACCAGCCCAGAGGGTTTGGTGTTTACAACCATCCTCAGCCTCAAAGACCACCTGCTGACGCTGCAGCAATCGGTGCATAACATTTCCCCCAAAACGCTGCAGGTTGCCCCCTTTGCCCTGTTGTCGCGTCAGGGGCCCTTGTCCGATCACACAGGACATTTGGTGACCACGGGGGCAGTGGGGGCTTTTGATGGCACCCTTGTGACCAAAAACGATTCAGATCTGGATGACATGCCCCAGGGATTTTCCTCAGGCGAGGCCAGCACGGGTTGGCTGGGTCTGGCCCAACATTACTGGTTCACAGGATTGATTCCCGAGGGGCCGGTTCAATTCCGCCTGCGCCGCCAAACCGAGGCCACGGGCCTGCGTCACCAAATTGATTACGTGGCCAAAATGTCCCCATTACTGTCGGGACGCACCCAAACCTTTACCAGCCATGTTTTTATAGGCCCCAAGGACGTGGCCCTTCTGGCCGATACCCAAAAAACCCTAAACATCCCCCTGTTTGATCGCGTCATTGATTACGGCACGTTTTATTTCATCACAAAGCCCCTGTTTGCCCTGTTGCACTGGCTGTACCAACAAACAGGCACCATGGGGGCCGCCATTTTGCTGCTGACGGTGATTGTGCGGTTACTCATGTTCCCGCTGGCCAACAAATCCTATCAATCCATGAACAAAATGAAGGACCTGCAGCCCCGCGTTGACGAGCTAAAGGCCCGCTACAGCGGCACCGCCACCGAGGAACGCCTGCAACTCAGCCAAGAGGTCATGAAATTGTATAAGGAAAACAAGGTCAACCCAGCCTCCGGCTGCTTGCCCATGTTGCTGCAACTGCCCGTGTTTTTGGCCATGTACAAAATTTTGGTGATTTCGCTGGATATGCGCCACGCCCCGTTTTGGGGATGGATTCCCGATCTGTCGGCGCCGGATACGGCCTATATCCTCAATGCCTTTGGCCATTTGCCCATAGATTTGCCGTCTTTTCTGCATATCGGTGTTTGGCCCATTTTAATGGGCATCAGCATGTATATCAGCCAACTGTTTAACCCCAAGCCCACGGACAAAACACAGGTTATTTTAATGAATACCATGCCCATCATGATGGTCTTTATCGCGGCGCCCCTGCCGGCAGGATTGGCCATTTACTGGACATGGAGCAACCTGCTGTCCATCCTGCAGCAGCTCTATATCAAAAAAACCGCCAAAGCGACGAAGAAGATTTAGGTTATCATAGGTCCCCCCATGAAACGTTCTCAACACCCTATAACCCCCATCCACCCTGGTAAAGTTTTGGCGGATGAATTGTCCGAACTGGGGCTTTCTCCGGCGGCTTTGGCCAAAGAACTCAACATTCCCTCAAACCGAATTTATCAACTGACGGCGGGAAAACGGGCGATGACGGCGGATACGGCCCTTCGTTTGGAACAATGGCTTGGGGTGTCTGCGGCGTTTTGGATGAATTTGCAAAAACGCTATGAATTGGATATTGCCACCCAAACCATCGGTGAAACCATCAAAACCACCATTCGGCGACGGGATGAACGGGTCTTTCAAGACTCCCTCGCAGGGGTGTGAAGGCTGAAAAAGAGGGGTGAACGAACATCACCCCCTAAACGCTATGTTTACCCTTATATGTCACAATCCGTAGAGTCACTGATTTTTCGGGATTTTTATGACTTTGCCTTTCCCTGATGGGTCTTTACCCGTTTCATCCCCTGAGGAAGCCTGCGCCGTTCTGTCGGACAAAAGCCCGCTAGAGCTCTTAGCGTATTTGTTTCAGATCAGTGATGCCCTGCGTGGATCATCGCGAGAGATTCACAAAACGGATCTTATGGCCTTAAAATCTCTTTATGCCGTACTGTCCAATCATTATGGCTATGGACATTTTGCCGATTATGCGGATCTCTCGCCAGAGGCTCTTTATAACCGCATCGCGGCCTTCACATCCGAAGACGATCCCTTAAAACAAGTTTTTTCTGAAGTTTATCAGGCCCTGTGGGATTTGTACTATCATGATTTTTGCGACGATCCCTTTGGCATGATTGCAAGTTGGGATCCCCATAACGTTCATGAAACGCGGGCCATTCGTTCCTCCCTGTTTCACATTCATTATGTGGAACTGTTGCGTCTGGCGTGCGTTATGAACGTTTCCTGTCAGGAAACCCATGCACAAACCGAAGCCTCCCTGCACAACATGATTCGTCTGAAGTACGAGGAAATCCTCTCAGCCCTTTACCAACGCGAAGAAACCGCCATTGAGTTTTCAAAATCCATGAAATTTTTGGAAATCAACAAACAATCCCAGTGCCTGCGTGCGGTTCTGATTTGCCTTGAGAAGGCAAATCGGATATATTCCTAAAAAATACGATGCGCCACGTGGGATGGTTTTATGGCTCAGGCCGCCCTGTCTTGGTTTTGGGACTTTTGCCTGCGGGCTTTGCCCGGCCCCATGATTTCTGATGACGCTTTTGAGGGGAAAATCCACCAAAAAATCGCCTTCCTCAAACCCCTGTCCGTCGTACGTTTGTGCGCAGAGGCCAAGGTTTTAGAAGACCATCTGGAACATACCCCCCTTGCGATCCCCCCCCTTCCTGATTTGGTGACCTTGGTGGCCATCACGCGGTTTTTGTTTGATGAACATCATCGTGATGATTTGATGGATTATGCCGAAGTCACCGGATATCAGCCCTGCTGTCATCTGTATTCCAGACGATCGGGAAAAGAAAACCCGTCCGATGGTCCCCGCTGTTGGCCCAGAAAGGTTTTGGACATTGTAGAGGGGCAGGTGGTCCAGACTTTGAATGAAAACCCCAAAGCTTTTTTAATCGCCTGGCAACCCAGCGAAATCATCCTGCATCAGATTTGCACGGATGCGCTGGAAACGGCCAATGGGTCTGCCTTGATGACCCTTTACGACTGGCTTTTAACCCGTTTAACGGACCTGTTTTCAGGAAAAGCCTCGGTCGCTGAGGGGGACAACGACCCCCAAGATTTATGGCAAAGCATTGCCGATACCCAGGAAATGCTGGACGCTGTTCAGGGTTTGTGGCTAAAAAATCCCTTAATCCCCGTGGATTATTGCGATTATTTAAAATCCCGCAATATCTTTGAAAAAAAAGAATTTTTCACATCGCGTCAGGATGTTTTCCGATCCCTGATGAAAAAGGGATGAAGAGAGGTATGAAATTTTTTGCAGTGTGGGATTTATGAAAATATTCAATGCTTTATCTGCTTTTTTCAATAAGCCTTTGTTTCAAAAACCCGAGTATCGTATCTGGTTTGGGGTTTTTTGCGTCTTTTTTCTTATATCTCTTTATTTTCAAGATGTTCGCGTTTTTCCTTTGATGCTCCTGATGGGAATTGGGATATGGATTATCCCCTTATTATTGTTTTTATTGGTTTTTTTCACTCTCATTCAGGATATAAACATTTTGAATATTTTATCCCTAAACCTTGTCTGGAGCATGTGTTTGTTGTTTCTTTTTTGTTATTGTTGGCGCAACCGTTATCGTGGATGGCAAGTTCAAGTGTTGTGTGTCCTAATTTTTTGCTGGGCTGTGGGGTTGATTGCGCCGGTTGCACTTGGCGTTTTTATGGGTATTATGATGGATTCTCCTGTATGATGGGCTTGGCTTTTAACCCGTTTAACGGACCTGTTTTCAGGAAAAGCCTCCGTCACTGAGGGGGACAACGACCCCCAAGATTTATGGCAAAGCATTGCCGATACCCAGGAAATGCTGGACGCTGTTCAGGGTTTGTGGCTAAAAAATCCCTTAATCCCCGTGGATTATTGCGATTATTTAAAAT
>CANGYM010000044.1 GCA_947458145.1 Alphaproteobacteria bacterium
GGCGGTTTCCAAAACGAAGTGCAACACTTGGTCAGGGATTGGAGTGATGGATTGTTTTATGGTTGATGGCAGGTAGGCGGGTTTGGGACTGGGTCAAGGGCTGGAGCGCAAGCGAAAGCCGCGCTTTGCGCGGGGCGAAGCCCCCTTGACGCGGGCCCAAAATCGCCGAAAAATTTTTTACAAAACAATCGATTATTAACCGATTTGTGACGAAACGACTCTGAGAATGGCGTTGTTCAAACAACCTATTCGGAGCCGTTCGTCATGTCTTCATACCATCATTTGACCCTGCAAGAAAGAGAAAAAATCACATGTTTTCAACGAGAAGGCAAGAGCTTGCGTGCCATAGCCATGGCCCTGAAGCGCAGCCCCAGCAGTATCAGTCGAGAAATCCGTCGCAATCAAGTCGCCAGTGGTTTTTACATAACGGAATTTGCAGAGAAAAAATCAAAAACCAGACGCTCTGTCGACAGGCCCCGTGTCTTGCACCGTCAAAAAACCGCTGCGGCTAAGGGCTATATCCTTGAAAAACTACACCTTTCGTGGACCCCCGACGAAATTTCGGGCCGCATGCGACGGGAAAAACAGCCCTTTTACGCCTGCCCCGAAACCATCTACAAATTTATTTACAGCCAAGAAGGGCGGGACCTAAAGATCTTTAACTTTCTGAAAAGAAAACAAAAAACACGCTATTTTCGCCACAGCAAACGCCCCATCGAACCCCGCGTGGCCCCTGGGGCCTCTGTCCACGACAGGCCAAAAACCATTGAAAACAGACGACATTTTGGCCATTTCGAAGGCGACCTCGTCCATTGCCAAAACGGCAACATCACCACACTGCTAGAACGCAAAACGCGCATGGGATTTTTGATAAAAAATACCAGCAAACACAGTGACTTGGTCGTTTCTGGTATCGCCAAAACCCTCATCGTTCTCCCCCCAAAAATGCGCCAATCCATGAGTATGGACCAAGGCAAGGAATTCGCGCTTTATCAGCGGCTTGAGTCTAATTTAGGCGTGAAAGTCTACTTCTGCGATACCCACAGCCCTTGGCAAAAGGGGGCCAACGAAAACTTTAACGGGCGCCTTCGCCACTTTTTTCCAAAAAAATCAGATATTTCCAGCGTATCGCAATCCGATCTTGACCACATCGCCAACATCATGAACAATACCCCACGAAAATGCCTCGGCTACAAAACCCCAAACGAGGCCTTTTCCGCCGCTCTCAAAGGGTGTTGCACTTCGAGTTAGACACCGCCCATCAATGCTTTAGGAATGGATTTTTTAAAACCAAGACGCGGTTTTTCTATGAAAGGGGCCCCTACTGCTCCGTATCATTCGTCGCATAGGCCGTCACGGTGGCCACGGTGTTGCCCAGTTGGGCTTGGGCCACATCCAGCATGTTGTTTTTCAGGAACATCCCCGTGCCCTGCGTGGGCAGCATGTTCAGGCGGGCCAGATGATACAGGCGGGTTAGCATGGCGTCCTTTAAAACCGGCATGATGGATACGGCGTGGGTTTTGGATTCTTCTTTGGGGAATTCCAAAATAATCTGAATGCCCACCAGCCGGTGGATTTCACCCTGATCAAACACGGATACGTTCAAAACGGGCATTTTCAGGAACACGCCTTCCTCCACCACGGCCTCGGGGGGTGGGGTTTCGTCTTTGGCCTCAGACGGGGGGGCTTTGCCCTGCAGTTGGGCCAAAAGCTGCGCGGGGGGTGTGCCTTTGACAAAAGACATATACCCCACGTATCCCCCCACCCCCAGGACCAACAGCAACACACCAATGATGATGAAACGCATAAACGGAAAAAATCAAAAATAAAAAAATATGTAAAAAAATCAATATCGTTATTAAAAATGCCGAAACGAAGGGGCCGATACCGTCACCGGCAATCCCCCATGTTTCAGCGCAACAGGCTGTAAAAAAGGTTCATATATGCCCTCAATATACCCCACGCGGGTTAAGGGCAGGTTAAGCCCCGCCCCCAAACGGGCGATGGCCCCCCGATGCTGGGGCGGGGCGGTGAAAAGCAATTCATAATCATCGCCGCAGCCGATGGCGTCCTGCCAAGGCAGGTGGGGGTTTAGGGGGATATCCTCAACATTCACATGGGCGGTGACGTGGCTGGCGTGACACAGATGCCCCAAATCCCCCAAAAACCCGTCGGAAATGTCCATGCAGGCACTGGCCAGACCCCGCAGCCCCTGCCCCAGAGCCAGGCGCGGCGTGGGCGCGAGATAAGCCAAAAGGTCAGAATCCTGTCCTTCTCTCTGGCCCGCCTGCCATAACCGCAGACCCCGCCCCGCATCGCCGATACGGCCGGAGACATACAGATCATCCCCATCCCGCGCCCCATCGCGGTGCAGGGCCTGTCCCCGTGGCACCAGTCCCAGCGCGGTGATGTGGATATGGGGGGGGCCGTTGTAAACGGTGGTGTCCCCCCCGCTGAGGGTGATGCCGTAGTCCTGCTGCAGGTGCCCAAGGGTCCGGCAAAAGGGGGCCAAAACTTGCTCAGAAAAAAACGACGCCGGCGCGGACAGGGATAAACTGTACACCCACGGCCGCGCCCCCATGGCCGCCAAATCCGACAGATTCACCGCCAAACTGCGGTGCGCCATCACCCACGGCGGCGCATTCAGGGGGAAATGCACGCCCCCGATGTTGCCGTCTGTGGTGATGACAATCTGATGCCCCAAAGGCGGCGTTAAACACGCCGCATCATCCCGCAGCCCCCGCGCCCCCGCGCACGAGCGGCTGAGGGGTGCAAAATACTGCCAAATCATGCTGTGTTCGGATATGGGGGGGACTCCGTTGGGGGGGGGTGATTGGAAACATGGGTAAACATGGATTAACCAACAACAGCCGCTGTGGCAAGAGGCGTTGCGATTGTGGCGTTGCGATTGTCTTTACTGGCGGGGGTTTTTGGGGTAGTATGGGGATGTGCGCCCAAGGACCCTAAACGTTATGGAAACCCGAACCGATAGCATGCTGCGGCAGAATTTATCCAAAACCTTGGATGCCGTGTGTCAGAATCATCAGCCTTTTTTGATCACGCGCCCCGATGGGGACCCCGTGGTGATGATGTCTCTGCAGGATTTTAACGGCTGGCAGGAAACCCTGCATCTGCTGAAAAACCCAAAAAATGCCGATTTTTTGTACCAAAGCCTTCACCAAGTTGAATCCGGCCAGATTCATCGGGTGAAGGGGGATGAGGTATGAGCCTCGTTTTTTCCCAAAAAGCATGGGAACAATTTTGCACCTTGGCCGATCAAGACCCAAAATTGCAAAAGAAAATCAGATCTCTGATCAAAGAATGTCTAAAATCCCCCTTTTCCGGAACCGGTAAGCCTGAGGCCCTGAAACACGACCTATCAGGCTATTGGTCCCGTCGCATCACCCAAGAACACCGCTTGGTGTATAAGGTCGCCGGAGACGACCTGATCATCCTCCAGTGCTGCTATCATTACGGGGATTAACCCCTCGAACACGGCAGCACAAAAAATTGCCAAGCGTTTTAATTCTTGCTAGGCTGTCGGTCCTTTCAGGGAAAACATTAAGGATCATTGCCATTATGAGTCAGCGCGTCAAAATCACCGACCAAGAAGCCCTCGATTTTCATGCCCAGGGAAAACCTGGAAAAATCGAAATCTCCCCCACCAAGAGCCTGATGACGCAGGATGATCTGGCGCGGGCCTATTCCCCCGGGGTGGCCATTCCCTGTTTGGCGATTCAGAAAAATCCGGCGGATGCGTACCTGTACACGGCCAAGGGGAACTTTGTGGCGGTGGTGTCCAACGGCACGGCGGTGCTGGGTCTGGGGAATCTGGGATCACTGGCATCAAAACCCGTGATGGAGGGCAAAGCCGTTTTGTTTAAACGCTTCGCCGACATCGACGGGATTGATATTGAGGTGGACACCGAAGACCCCGAAACCTTCATCAACAGCGTCCGGTATTTCGGCAACACCTTTGGGGGCATCAACCTTGAGGATATCAAGGCCCCTGAATGTTTTATCATTGAAAACAAACTCAAAGAGCTGCTGGATATCCCCGTATTCCACGATGACCAGCACGGCACGGCCATCATCACGCTGGCGGGGATGATCAATGCCCTGCATTTGACCAATCGGACCTTTCAAAACACCAAAATTGTGGTCAACGGCGCAGGGGCGGCGGCCATTGCCTGTATTGAATTGATTAAGGACATGGGCCTGCCCAGCGAAAACTGCATTTTGTGTGACACCAAAGGGGTGATTTACAAAGGCCGCGGCGAACACATGAACCCATGGAAAGAGCGTCACGCCGTGGACACCCCCCTGCGGACGCTGACGGAGGCCCTGAAGGGCGCCGATGTGTTTATCGGTTTGTCCTCTAAAGGTGCCGTGAACGGGGATATGATTGCCAGCATGGCGAAAAATCCCATTGTTTTTGCCATGGCCAACCCCGATCCAGAAATTACCCCCGAAGAGGTGGCCAAAGTCCGCAGTGACGCCATTGTGGCCACAGGGCGGTCCGATTACCCCAATCAGGTGAACAACGTTTTGGGCTTTCCGTACATTTTCCGCGGGGCGCTGGATGTACACGCCAAAACCATCAATCAGGCCATGAAAATGGCCGCCGCGCAGGCTATTGCGGATCTGGCACGGCAGGACGTTCCCGACGAAGTGGCCGTGGCCTATGCGGGGCGCAAGTTGCGCTTTGGCCCCGGGTATATCATTCCTGTCCCCTTTGACCCCCGTTTGATTTCCCACATTCCTGTGGCCGTGGCCAAGGCCGCCATGGAAACCGGCGCCGCCCGTCGTGGTATTGATGATCTGGAGGGGTATGCCCGCAGCCTGTCGGCCCGTCTGGATCCCACCGCCACCCTGATGCATTCCGTGTACAGTCGGATTCAGGCCAGCCCCAAACGCATTGTCTTTGCCGAAGGGGAAGAGCCCAACGTGATGCGGGCCGCGCTGTCGTTCAAAGCCAACGGATACGGCACCCCCATTTTGGTAGAAAGCGAAGAAGGCCGCTGTTTGGCCCGCGCCAAAGCCGAGGGGATTGATCTGGAGGGCATCACCATCCTGACCCCCCAAACCTTCCCAAAAACCGAGGCCATGGTGCAGCACCTGTACCGAAAATTGCAACGTCAGGGGCATTTGCTGCGGGATTGTTACCGTATGGTGATGCGGGGGCGGAATGTGTTTGCCTCTTTATTGGTCACCGAAGGGGAAGCGGATGGCTTGGTGTCCGGTGTGACGCGGGATTATGCCACCACCTATAACGACATTCGCCGTGTTATTGATGTGCGCCCAGGGGGTGAAGTCAGTGGCACCATGCTGATTGTTCACAAAGGGCATTTGTTGTTTGTGGCGGATACGTCCATTCATGAAATGCCTTCGGCGGCGCAGTTGGTGAAGATTGCCAAACAAACGGCGGATCTGGCCAAAAACATGGGGCACACCCCCCGCGTGGCGTTTTTGTCCTATTCCAATTTCGGCAGCCCCATGCGCGAGCGCGGCGAGCGCATCCGCGAAGCCGTCAAACTGATGGCGCTGGAGGATGTGCATTTTGAATACGACGGCGAAATGACGGCGGATGTGGCCTTGACAACAGAGGGGCTGAAACGCTATCCCTTCTGCCGTTTGACGGATACGGCCAACGTTTTGATTATGCCGGCGTTGCATACGGCCCATGTGTCATCCACGCTGCTGCAGACGTTGGGCGATGGCACCATCATCGGACCGTTGCTGTTTGGTTTGCAGGATTCTGCGCAAATCGTGTCCATCGGGGCCAGTGTGTCGGAAATTGTGACCGCCGCGGCCTTTGCCAGTTTGGTGTGCACACAATTAAAAGGGGCCTGAAAACGGTTTTACGTGCTGGAAAGATATTTGGGTTAGGATGAAGAGAGCCAGGAGCAGAGCGCCTATGAAGAGTTTTATTGCCTATGATACGTTGGTGGAGGAAGCCCTGCGCGGGGTGGTGGAAACCGTTTTGCGTCAAATTGCGCGTGAAGGCATTTTGGGAGATCATCATTTCTACATCACCTTTCGCACAACAGACCCCCATGTGGTGATTCCCGACTATTTGCGGGAGAAATACCCCACCGATATGACCATTGTTCTGCAGTATCAATATACTGACCTTGTGGTGACGGATATGGGGTTTAGTGTGTGTCTGAGCTTTAACAACATCCCCGAAACCCTGCAGATCCCGTTTAAGGCCATCACGGGCTTTGCTGACCCCTATGTCAAATTCGGCCTGCAATTCCACCACGCCGCAGAACCCATAACCGCCATCATCGAACCCCTGGACACGCCCCCGCCATCGTCCCCGAAAACCAAGGACGACAAAAAAAATTCCAACAGCAACGTGATTTCCCTAGATACGTTTCGGAAGTAGGGGGGGGGGCAGATTTCTGTCGCTTAATCCTCTATGATTCCAAAAACAGGTTTCGCAGCTGTTGGTTCAGGCGTGTTTGCCACCCTTGGCCGGTTTGTTTGATGGTGGCCAACACGTCATCATCCAAGCGCAAGGTGACTTGTTTTTTGGTGGGGGCTTTTTGGGGCCCTCTTTTTTTGGTTTGTTCTTTGGCCTGACGGATGCCGTCAAAAAAAGCTTGGGGCAGGACATCCTCCGCAGGGCGGGCTTTTTGAAACGCGGATTCCGTCCATTCAAAATGTTCGGATTTTGGATTCATAACGCTTCCTTTCTTTGGCTCTGGCACGGCGAAAACTGATGATGCGCATAACATCGTCTCGCCATGTAAACGTAACACTGTAAAAACGGCCCTTGGCGTCTGGCAAAAAAGCGTTATACCGAAGTTCCCCATAATCCCTGCGATCATCGACAACAACCAGCGCATCTTCCCATAACAAATCCACAACATCCTCAAAAGACAAACCACGGGCCAACTGAGTTTGGTCGTCTTTTAGTCCATGATAAGCGATCTTCATAGTTTTTAACTGTAACTACAATTTGCAAATGTGTCAAGATATTTGAAAGCCATCGTTTTTTCAAAACAACGCCCTACCCTCCGTCTTCCCTCTCCCCCCACCCCCCCCCTTGTCTCCCCCGAACAAAGTCCCTATAGTGACGGCCTGTTTTTGTCGGTTTTTGCGTTGTTTTTATGACTGCCCCCAAGCCCTTTTTTATCACCACCCCCATTTATTATGTCAATGACAGGCCCCATATTGGGCATGCCTATACCACCTTGGCCTGTGATGTGCGGGCGCGGATGGAGCGGCTGCGGGGGCGGGACGTTTTCTTTTTAACCGGCACCGACGAACACGGGCAAAAGGTGGAGCAGTCTGCGCGGGCCCGCGGGATGGATCCTCAGGCGTTTACGGATGAGGTGTCCCAGTCCTTTCGGGATTTGATTCCCCTGCTGGGGGCCACGCCGGATGATTTTATCCGCACCACGGAACAACGGCACAAAGACGGCGCGGCGGTCTTTTGGCAGCGGCTGCAGGATGCGGGGGCGATTTATCTGGATACCTACGCCGGATGGTACGCCGTGCGGGATGAATGTTATTACCAAGACAGCGAACTGGTGAACGGCAAAGCCCCCACGGGGGCCGATGTGGTCTGGCACGAGGAAAAAAGTTATTTTTTCCGCCTGTCCGATTATCAGGACAAACTGCTATCTTTTTACAAAACCCATCCCGATTGTGTGGCCCCCCCCAGCCGATTGCACGAGGTCATCCGCTTTGTTGAGGGCGGGCTGAAGGATCTGTCCATTTCCCGCAGTACGTTTTCTTGGGGGATTCCCGTTCCCAATGATCCCGATCATGTGATGTATGTATGGCTGGATGCGTTGGCCAATTATTTGACGGCGGGGGGGTATCCTGAGGCCATGCCGTGTTGGCCCGCCGATGTGCATGTGGTGGGCAAGGACATTTTGCGCTTTCATGCGGTGTACTGGCCGGCGTTTTTGATGGCGGCGGGGCTGCCTTTGCCCACGCAGATTTTCGCCCATGGCTGGTGGACGAACGAGGGGCAGAAAATATCCAAATCCCTCGGCAACACCATTGACCCGCGGGAGATCATCGAGACCTTTGGGCTGGACGCCGTGCGGTATTTTCTGCTGCGCGAGGTTCCCTTTGGCCAAGACGGCGATTTTTCCCGCGACAAGCTGCGCCAGCGGGCCAACGGCGATTTGGCCAACGATTACGGCAATTTGTGCCAGCGCAGCCTGTCCATGATGGCCAAGGAAAACGACGGGCGCTTTGTTCTGAACCCCGAGGCTTGGGGGGAGGATGATCAGGCGTTTCTGGCCATGCTGCCGCCGTTGACACAGGCCGTGACCCACGCCGTGTCCACCTTTGCCTTTCACACCGCGCTGGAGAAAGTGTGGGATGTCATCCGCGCCGGCAACCGCTATGTGGATCATCAGCAGCCTTGGGCATTAAAGAAAACCGACCCCGTTCAGATGATGCGCGTTTTGTCCTGTGTCTGGGTGGCGATGCGGCATGTCAGCATCCTGCTGCAGCCCTTTATGCCCCAATCCACCGCCGTCCTGCTGGACCAACTGGGCGTGCCCCCCACAGAACGCACCCTCGCCGCCCTCAACACCCTGCCCACTGGCACCGTTACCCTGGGAACGCCGGCGCCGGTGTTTCGGCGGGGGTGAGGGGGGTGGTGAGTAGGGAGTGGTGAGTGGTGAGTGGTGAGTAGAAATGCCCCTAACCCCATCGGGGGTAAGGGATGCAACCCTAACCCCATTTTTTTCTTTTTTTTCCAAAAATGTGACATGGGTTACAGTACAGTACTGTACTGTACAGTGGTCCTATCTTTCATAGAACTGAGAAGGGGATTTTAGGATGGATCTTACTATTACTGGTGGCGCTACTTTTTCTAAGTATACTTATATCTCGTTCAATTGCCCACCTGATGAGCAAATTAGTCCTGATGAGCAAATTGATATCGAAAATTTACTGAGGCAAATGGGAGGGACACCAGATTTAACAAGGCAAGACCCGAGAAATAGGGAATACTGTTGGAAAATTGATTTTCCAACAGTTGTTTCAGCCCTTAGTAGGTCTTCCTATAGGCATCGAATCTGTACACATCAAATTATGTTAGCTGAGGCTCCCCCTCCTACAATCACTTTGCCTGAGTATGACACTGCTTGGAATGCATTAGCGGCAGCTTCGCAGATAAGCGCCCAGTTAAATGGGGACATGGCAAAAAAACGAGGCCAAAAGCCTGACCCTGTTGAGACTTTAGGCAGTGTCACCGAATGTGCTGATGCGGCTCAACAGGCTCTAAGCAAGGTCAGTGGAAACGACGCTAACCCAAATAATAGAAGGGGTCTTGTCAGAAACGGATTCGGTTTTTATTCTGGAATAACATCTATTTTGCTTGGCCAAAAGGAAACTAAAGGCATTATAAGCACCCCCGCCATTTTGGGTCTTGGTGACATTTTGGAGCAGACAAAACCTGGCAATGGGAAAGAGGAATCTTCAGAAGTCCAAGGGGCTAGAGAAACTGCCGAAGCGGCCTACGACACGGTCTTAGCATTCTATCATCAAAAGTATCCTCCACAGACTCAATAACACCACTCACCACCCCCGACCATAACCCCTTTCAAAAAAGACTATTCCCCCCTCTCCCCGTCGGGGAGAGGGCTGGGGAGAGGGGCTGCGGCCCATACATGCTTGTTATTAAACAAATATTTCGCGGCGAAACCCCCTCCCTAACCCTCCCCCGCAGGCGGGAGAGGGAAGAGAATCGCCCTACTCACCATGGAAGGATGCAACCCTAACTCCATTTTTTTCCCGAAAATGTGACATGGGTTACAGTATAGTACAGTACAGTACAGTACAGTGGTCCTATCTTTAAATAGCTAAGATAGGAGATTTTTTATGGCGGACGGAGATATTCAAGAGACTCAACAAGGTCTTTACGATGGACTTAGTGAATACGAAAGGTCTGTAAACCATGCAATACCTTTGTTAAAAAAAGCTTTAGAACAGTGGGGTGATTTGCAAGAACGATTTATGGATGACGCTCCTGTTGGGTCTGCAGAAGCCGCCAAAATTTTGACTTTCATTGGAACGCTCCAAGAGACTGCAAGAAAAAATGTTCCTCCAGCGCAAGCAATGAAAAACATAAGGGACATCAAAACATTTATAAAACCTCTGGTTGGAATTACTGTTATTAGCATGATTGAAAGACTTATAGGGGAACATTCATCAAGCTCAGCAATAAATGTGGCGGAAAAATTCGAAGAATTTGTAGGAGAGTTCGATTCTCTAGTAGAAAGGGCGGTGCAGGAAGGAAATCAAGTATTGCAACAAGAGCTTAGTCTAGGACAATTATTGAGGGATCTAGAAACTGAAAAGGGTTAGTCCATCCCAACCTACCACATTCCCACCACCCCCGACCATAACCCCTTTCAAAAAAGACTATTCCCCCCTCTCCCCCTCGGGGAGAGGGCTGGGGAGAGGGGCCACAACCTCTATCTGTTTGTTATCAAACAAAGATTTTTCGGAAAAACCCCCTCCCTAACCCTCCCCCGCAGGCGGGAGAGGGAAGAGAATCGCCCTACTCCCCACTCACCACTCCCCACTCACCACTCCCCACTCACCATCCCCCCCCAAAATCCAATCCCAAATCCCGTGGGCCAAAGCCTCTTTGGGTTGGCGGGGGAAGGGGACGGTTTGGGTGTGGGTGATGGCGGTGATGGCGTTGTCGGGGCTGTCGAAGGCGGGGGCTTCGGGGGTGTGGGTGTTGGCCAGCAGGATGTCACAACCTTTGTCTTTGTGTTTGGCGGCGGCCTTGGTGACGGTATCGTCGGTTTGGGCGGCAAAGCCCACGACGCATTTGGGCCTTTGGGACGGCGGCAGCGCGGCCAGATGGGCCAGCACATCCACCGTGGGCACCAAGGTCAGGGTCAGGGTGGGCGTTTTGGGCTGTTTCTGGGGGGCGACCTGTGGGCAGCGGTAATCCGCCACCGCCGCCACCGCAAAGGCATAATCAAAGGGCTGGGGCTGGGCCTGAATCACCTGCAGCGCGGCGTCCCACATGGCCTGCGCCGTGGGGGTTTTGATGGTACGGATGCGGGGGGATAGGGGACGGGGGGCGGTGGTGGCGGCCTCCAGCATCACAACCTCGGCCCCGCGGGCGGCGGCGGCGGCGGCCAGCGCATACCCCATCTGGCCACTGCTGGCATTGCTGAGGAAACGGACGGGGTCCAGCGGCTCTCGCGTGGCCCCAACGGTGAGCAAAACGGTTTTTCCCCGCAGCGGCAAAGCGGGACACAACGCCCCCACGATGGTTTCGGGATCGGCCATGCGGCCTTGGCCCTCTTCCCCGCAGGCGGCCTCGCCCACGGCGGGGGGAATGACGGTAACACCGCGCTGGGTCAGGGTGGTTAGGTGGCCTTGGACCGCAGGATGGACATACATGGCGGGATTCATGGCCGGCGCCACCCACACGGGGGCCGTGGTGGCCAGCAAAATCGCCCCCGCCAGATCATCCGCCAGCCCCAAAGCCATTTTGCCCAGAAAATCCGCACTGGCGGGGGCGATCAGGACCGCATCGGCCTCTCGCGCCAGACGAATGTGGCCCATGGTGGATTCATCCTGCAAAGAAAACAAATCCGTATAAACAACGTTTTGGCTGAGCGCCGCCAAGGTCAACGGGGTGATGAACTGCTGCGCCCCCGCCGTCATGACCA
>CANGYM010000045.1 GCA_947458145.1 Alphaproteobacteria bacterium
CCCTATCCCTGAAGTTTGGGGGTGGCGGGGCCGGTCCAGACGCTTCTGTGGGTGTTGAGATCCTCGAACGTCTGGCGGTGGGTGATGATGCCGTAATGATCGCCCGCAACCATCACCTCTGCCGGAAAGCTGCGCATGTTGTAATGGGATGCCAGCACCGCGCCGTAGGCCCCCGCATCCAAAATGGCCACCAAATCCCCCGCATGCAGGGGGGGCAACAACACATCCCGCCCCAAAATATCCCCCGTTTCACACACGGGCCCCACCACGTCATAGGATTGTGGGGTCGCATCGCTTTGATGCACCGGCACAATGCGGTGGACGGCATCATACAGCGCAGGGCGGATCAGGTCCGTCATGGCGGCATTGACAATGGCAAAGCGTTTTTTTTGGGTTTCTTTGATATACAAAACCTCGGTAACCAAAATACCGGCGGCGCCCACGATAAAACGGCCGGGCTCGAATATCACCTTGCCAGGCCAATCCCCCAGCGTGGTTTTGATCATGGCGCCGTAATCGGCCAAGGTGAACTCGGGCCCCTGATGATAGGCAATGCCGATCCCGCCGCCCAAATCCAGATGATCAATGACAATCCCGTGGCCCGCCAAATCCCGCACCACCTGCATAACAAAGGCATACGCGGCCTGATACGGGGCCAGCGTTAAAATCTGTGACCCGATATGCACCGCGAGTCCCTGCCAATGCAAGTGCGGCGAGGACTGAACGCGGTGAATCACCGCGGGCAAATCGGACAGGGGCACGCCGAATTTGTTCTCTTCTTTCCCCGTGGTGATTTTGGCGTGGGTTTTGGCATCCACGTTGGGATTGATGCGCAGGGCAATGCGGGCGGGATGACCAAAGGCCGCCGCCAGCGTTTGGATCACATCCAGCTCGGCTAGGGATTCCACGTTGATTTGGGCAATGCGGTGATGCAGGGCCAGATTGATTTCCTCCACCGTTTTGCCCACGCCGGAAAAAACGATTTTTTGGGGGGGAATGCCGGCATTTATGGCCTGACGCAGCTCGTACCCCGACACGACATCGGCGCCCAGACCCTCTTCGGCCAGCAGGGATAAAATGGCGGGGTGATTGTTGGCCTTGACTGCATAACACACCATGGCATCGGGAAAGGTGGCGGCCATGGTTTGATACGCCGCCGCCTGAGTTCGAATCATGCCCTGACTATAGGCATAAAAGGGGGTGGGCACATGCTCCGCCAACTGGCGCACAGCGCAGGATTCTATAAACAAATCATGGTGTTGATGGGTAATCACAAACGGCCGCCCCTATAAAAAAACATGCCCGCACTATAGGGGGTTTTTGGGGGTTTGGCCATGGTTTCGTTAGGGGGCACAGGGTATCAAACCAAAGGCAACTCGCCGCAGGATTTTTGATAATTCTGCTGATAGTGGCGCAGGTATTTGTCCGTCACCAGATTGGTTTTCTGGATGATGCACACATCGGTGGTGTTAAAGGGATAATCGATCACGGCCCCATCCCCCACGGTACAGCCCACCCGCAAATAGCCTTTGAGCAGGGGAGGTAGGGCATTCAGGGCCTCCCGCACATCAATGTTGTCTTTGGGGATCAGGTTCATGGGAACATACCGTTCCTCTAGGGCGCGGGTGCGCAAAGACTCTTCTGCCAGATGATAATGATGCAAATAGGACAGGGGCAAGGAAAGCGCATCCACATCGGTGCCGTGCAAACTGGCGCAGCCAAACATCAACTCAATTTCCGCCAGAAACACATAGGTTGCCAGCCCCCGCCACAGCAGATTCATGGTGCGACCGTTGCGGAAATTTTCGTGGACGCAGGATCGGCCCAGCTCTAAAATCTCACCAGGGTATTTTATCAGTTTTTCAATGTGGTATTCGGATGCGGTATAAAAACGGCCATGGCGCTCGGCGGCGGCGCGGGTGACCAGACGATAGGTCCCCACCACAGAGCTTTCCAAAGACGACGCCCGCATATCGCACACCAGCAGGTGATCACAAAACCCATCCAGCAAATCCGCATCCCGTTTCATGCGGCGGGTGCCGGGGTCGGCTTTGGCTTTCATTTCCTCGTAAAACACGTGATAGCGCAGACGCTGGGCGGCCTCAACCTCGGCTTGGGTGGTGGCCAGACGCACCTGCATATCCCCAACATCCAGGCAAAGATTGCTGAGATGCGGAGAATCCTCCCTCTCCCCCTCAGGGGATAGCGGAGAGGGCTTAGACCCCAGGGTCGGTGTGTTTTTTTCTTCGTCCATACAAATCCAATCGATGGTCTATGAGGGTGTATCCATACCGCGCGGCGATTTCCTGTTTTAACGCCTCTAACTTCGGATCATAAAATTCAATCACTTCCCGCGTGTCGATATCAATCAAATGATCGTGATGATCGTCCGAAACGGCCTCGTAGCGGGCCCGTCCATCCCCAAAGGAATGTTTTTGGATCACGCCGGCATCTTCCAGAATTCTGACCGTCCGGTAAACCGTGGCCAAGCTGACTTTCCCATCCAGTTGAGAGGCCATGGCATAGACTTCCTCAACATCCGGATGGCCCTCTGCCTGCAGCAGAACTTGGGCCACCACACGGCGTTGATCTGTCATTTTCAGGCCTTTTTTCTGGCACAAGGCTTCAAAGTCAAGGGCAGGAATGGACATGAAATGAAATCGTGGACACAAGCAAGATTCTGCCTTTCTACGCCCAAAAAACAAAAAACGCAAGATGGGGCAAAAGGCAAAAGACAGGGCTTTTTCTTTCAAAGCCATGAGAATCAGGGATCAGGCAGGAAAATCTTTTTTTACTACGGGTATAACGGACGGGATTTGGGGGATTCACGCAAAAAAACGTTCTTTCATGGCATATCAGAGTCCCAATCCCTGAATCACCCCCTTGTTTTTAAAATGTCATAATGCTAACAATAAATGTCCAAAATAAAATTTGGGATTTTCTAGTTTTTTTTAGGTAGGTTTTAACAAAAACCCTGTATCTTAAAAAAACAAAGATGGAAAAAATCCAAAAACTTAACCTCTTAAGGAGATATGATTGTGTTGCAGCCCTACCTTGAATTTGTGCGTTCTCTTGAGCGGGTTCACCGCCAGTTTTTAGAAGTTGTGAAAGCGGAGCTGGATAAAATCGGCATCCAAGATATCAACAACGTGCAAACCCTGATTTTGTTTAACATTGGTCTGGATGAACTGACCATCGGGGAATTGATTAACCGTGGATATTATTTGGGATCCAACGTTTCGTATAACGTTCGCAAAATGGTGGAAAACACGTATTTAGAGCAGCAGCGTTCTGTTCATGATCGTCGTTCTGTCCGTGTGCGCTTAACGCCCAAGGGCAAAGATCTGTTTTTGAAATTCCGCGACATTTTTGCCAGCCATGCAGAACGTCTGGCCAATGCCCACATGAAAGAAGCGGAAATGCGTCAATCTTGTGACACGCTGCACAAGGCCGAAAAATTTTGGTCTGGCATTATTGAATATAACCTTTACAATCCAAGCAGCGTCGCGGGCACGGGAACGTCGTCCTTCTAAATCAAGACTTTCTGGGAAAGCCTCGGCGCATTGTTTCCGCAGGGGGCTTTCCCATGATTCTGTTTATTGATAACTATGACAGTTTTGTTTACAATCTGGTTCATTATGTTCAGGTGATTGGCTCTGGCGTCCATGTGGTGCGCAATGATGCCATTACGTTGGCCGATATTGACGCCCTGTCCCCCGAAGCCATCATCATTTCCCCAGGCCCTTGCGCCCCCAAAGACGCCGGCATCAGCGTTCCGTTGGTGCGTTATGCCGCTGAAAACAACATTCCCCTTTTGGGGGTTTGTCTGGGCCATCAGGCTTTGGGGGAGGCCTTTGGGGCCGAAATCATTCGGGCCCCCAAACCCATGCACGGCAAACAGTCGCAGGTTAGTCATACAGACTGTGCGTTGTTTTCCCATATTCCCTCGCCGTATACAGTGGCCCGTTATCATTCGTTGGTGGTGGATCATGCGCCGCAGGGATTGGTGGTGACGGCCCGCAGTGTGGATGATGATCTGATTATGGCCATGCGTCATGAATCCCTGCCCCTGTACGGCGTTCAGTTTCACCCCGAAAGCATCGCCAGCGATTATGGGTATCAACTGCTTTCTAATTTTCTGTCGTTGGCGCGGGGGCAGGTGCCTCAGGTCTTTCCCGAACCGTATCCGCGTCCATCCATAGGAAAAACCGCGATGGCTCTTTAAACACTAACAATCATTGAACCAACGGTTTGTTTATGAAACGCTTTTTCTTTCTTGTCCTTAGCCTCTGGATCTTTGGTTTTGGGGTTTCTGGGGCTGAGGCGGCTGCCCTGCGGATTGCGCCCCGTGTTGTGCATGCTGAGCAAGTGGCCCCCACCCTGATCGCCGCGCAAAACGGTTGGTCCGAGGGCGCCGTTCATCATTTTGCGCTGGAGCTGACCCATACCCCAGGCTGGCACAGTTATTGGAAAAACCCAGGGGATTCCGGTTTGCCCACGCAGCTGCAGGTGGATATTCCCCCATCCTTTACATTATCCCGTTTGTCGTGGCCTGCGCCGGAACGTTTGCCCGTATCGTATTTGGTGAATTATGGGTATCAGGGCACCATTCGGCTTTATTTTTCCATCACGGCCCCCTCCCCCTTGCCGGATTTGACGCGGCCGATTCAAATCAAGGCCACGTGGCTGGCCTGTCAAGATATCTGCATTCCTGAGGATGCCACGTTTGTTTTGCCCCCCCAAATTCTGGCCCCCAACACGGCCCCCGATGCGGCGTTTATGGAGCAGCGCAAGGTGGATCTGACCTATCCAACATTAAACGGACATTTTTTTGTTCAGGATGAAACACTGGGGGTCCTGCTAACCTCCGCGCCGCAAAACATTAACGAGGGGTACTTTTTTATCGATCAAACCGGTGTTGTCCCCCCCAGCGCGGCCCAAACGTTGGATCAACGGGGAAAAACCCTGCTGATGCAAATCCCGCTGGAGGAAGGGGTTAATCTGCCCCTGAAAGAACCCCTTTCCGGTTTTTTGATGTTAAACGGAACGCCCTATACGGTGTCTTTGCCGCTGGGGTCAGCGGATGTTGGGTTTTATCGTGAACGCTTTGCGGCGCTGGGATGGGGACAGGCGTGGCTGTATGCGTTTTTGGGGGGGCTGATTTTAAACATTATGCCCTGCGTTTTTCCCATTTTGTCCCTAAAAGCCCTTTCCATCGCCCATTTGCGGGGTAAAGAGGCACGGGAGGCCCGACTGGACGGCGTGGTGTACGCGGGGGGGATTGTGCTGGGGTTTGTCATCATGGCGGGGATCATGGCGGGCCTGCGGCAGGCGGGTATGGCCGTAGGATGGGGCTTTCAATTGCAAGAGCCTTGGTTTCTGGTCACGCTGGTTTTGGTTCTGTTTGGGGTGATTCAGGGGCTGCGGGGCAAGGTTCCCGTGCATGTATCCATTGCGGTGGCCCATCATCAGGGGTATCGGGGGGCGTTTTTAACCGGTCTGTTGGCCACGGTTCTGGCATCCCCGTGCAGCGTGCCGTTTATGGCGCCGGCCATTGGGTTTGCCCTGACGTTGCCGGTGCCCAGCCTGATTATGGTTTTTGTGATGCTGGGGCTGGGGATGGCGTTTCCGTATTTGATGATCAGTATGGTGCCGGCCATTCATCGGTTGCTGCCCGCCCCAGGTCCTTGGATGCAGCATGTGAAAACCTTGATGGTCTATCCCCTGCTGGTGACGATTCTGTGGTTGTTGTGGGTGTTGGCGCAACAGGCAGGGATTTTGGTGGTTTTGATGGTGTGTTTTGGTCTGCTGGCGGTTTCTGTGGTCCTGAGCCTGATTCAGCTGTCCAAAAAACAGGCGATGAAACGGGGATTGTGGGGGGTGATGGCGGGATTGCTCTTGTTAATTCCCGTGCTGGCCCATAGCATGGATGGGAGCAGCAGGGATAACAACGCCCAGAGTCAGGGCTTTTCGCTGGACACCCTAAATGCCCTACGGGCCAAAGATCAGCCGGTGTTTGTTTATGCCACCGCCGATTGGTGCATCACGTGCAAAGTCAATGAAAACACAACCCTGCACCGTCAAGAGATCGAGGACTTTTTTGCCCAAAATGGCATTGCTGTTTTGCGGGCGGATTGGACACGCCGTGATGATACCCTGACCCGTTATCTGGAAACCTTTAACCGCAGTGGGGTTCCGGTGTATATTTTTTATCCCTCTGGCAATCGCGCCCCTGTGTTGCTGCCCCAGATTCTGAGTCCGTCTCGGGTCAAGGACGTCATCACCCCGTTGCTGAAGGATCCCGCCTGCGCCGCCACGTCATGTTAAATTCAAAGAGAAAGTCGTTTGTATGAAAAAAGCCCTTGTTCTGTTTGCTGTGATTCTGATGATGGGGGGGATGCAGGCCATGGCATCCTCAGACGATCAAACACAGGATATTCTGACGGTCACCGGTGTGGGGGAAGTTAAAATTCCCGCCAATGTGGCCATTGTCTCTCTGGCCGTGGAAACAACAGGAAAAACCAGCGAAGCCACCCAAACCGAAGCCGCCCGCAAAACCAGCGCGGTGGTGGCGTTTTTAAAGGCCGAACAGGTCAAAAAGCTGCAAACCACGCAGGCCACCCTGAATCCAGAGTATCGTTATGATCAGGGCAAAAACACTTTGGTGGGGCATCGCGCGGTGCAGGCATTGTCCTTTGAAACATCCGCAGAACAGGCCGGACGCATCATGGATCAGGCTGTGGCCAAAGGGGCCACACGGGTGGATTCTGTAACCTTTCAGGCCGATGACGCCAGTCGTCAAAAGGCCGAGGCCGAGGCCCTGAATCGCGCCGCCAACAACGCCCGCGCCAAGGCCAAAACTGTTTTGGATGCCTTGGGCCTGACGTGGCAGAGGATTGCCTTTATGCGTGTGGACCCCGTAACATCCCTTCAACCTATGCCCAGACCCTTTGCGATGCGGGCCATGAGTGCGGATGCGGCCCCTGCATCGGCCCCCTCCCCCACCCTTGGCGGGGAAGATACGGTGCGGGTGTCCATTGAAATGGGGGTTGTGTATCGTTAGGCGGGCGTTTTAAGGATACGTCCAAACACCCCCGCATGTGGGCACCCTGACCCCCGTGGTTTCGGGAAAGGAATAGGGTAACCCCAGAAAACTGCGAATGCCGAGGTAGGCAAAGGCCTCGGCCTCCATAAAATCGCTGTCAAAGCCGGCGGCGTCACCATCCCGCACGGGGCAGGGCAGATTTTGGGATAACACATCCACAATGGCTTTGTTTTTGCGGCCGCCGCCCACCAGCAGGCATTCTGCGCAGTGGGGTTGATGCATCACAATGCCCCGCGCAATGGCCAAGGCCGTGATCTGGGCGAGGGTGGCGAGGCGATCGGTCAAAGACAACCCATCCAAAACCCCCGCACGCTGGGCAAAATGATTGCGGTCCAGCGATTTGGGGCCCCGTTTTAAAAAAAAGGGATCCAACAGCAAAGCCTCTGCCAAATCCTGATGGGGCGTGCCGGATAATGCCAAGGCGCCCCCGTGATCGTACCGTGCGCCCACGGTTTTTTGCAAAACATCATCCATCAGGGCATTGCCCGGGCCAGCATCAAAGGCAATCATGGCGTCGTTTTCATCAATCAGGGTGACATTGCTGACCCCGCCGATGTTGACAATGGCCAGTGGCTTTGGGTGTCCCCGCCCCCGCACGCGGTGGTAAACGGGCACAAGGGGGGCCCCTTGACCGCCGTTTTGCATGTCCTTTTGACGAAAATCCGACACCACGGGAATGCCAAAACGGCTGGCCAAGGCCGCGGGATCATCCATCTGATGCGTCCATCCCAAATCGGGGCGATGATCAAGGGTGTGGCCATGACTGGCGATGAAATCGGGCTGAATCCCCGATTGGGTCAGGATGTTTTCACAGGCATTTTGGCTCCAACGGGAAAAATCCGCGCGGACGGCATCGTCCTGTTGATGCTGCTGGGCGCACACCAACAGGCGCTTTCGGAAATCATCCGGATAGGGCACAAAGGCGGCAGCGAGGGTTTCCACCGTGTCCTCTCCGTCGCTGCGAATCAGGGCCGCATCGATACCATCGGCGGAGGTACCGCTCATCAGGCCCAAAGAAACATACAATGGTTTTGTCATGCCCCGAAGGTGCCCCAAAAGGGGCTTTAGGTAAAGGGGTTTATCGCTTAGAGAAAGACCCCAACAGCCCCCGAATAATTTCCCGACCGGCCCGACTGCTGGCAGCGCGAACAACACTTTTCAGGGCGACCGTCATCAAAGAATCACCCCGCCGTTCATAAGAGGAGAGCGGTTGTCTTTCCGGTATATCATCCCTTTGATCCTGATGCTGGGCGTCCGCTCGGGATTGCAGACGTTCATAGGCAGAATCCCGATCCACCGTTTGGGTATAGTTTTGATAAAAAAGGCTCTTTTGCAGAATGCTGCGCCGATCGTCATCGTTGATGGCCCCGATTTGGCCTGTGGGGGCAGCGATAAATGTCCGCTGCACAACACCAGGAACCCCGTCTTTTTCCAAAAAGGATGTCAGGGCCTCACCCACAGCCAACTGGGGTAAAAGTTCTTCCGTCTTAAAATCAGGATTGGGACGAAAGGTCTCTGCGGCCACCTTCAGAGCCTTTTGATCCTTTGGGGTAAACGCTCGCAGCGCATGTTGCACCCGATGTCCCAACTGACCCAGCACCGTGTCGGGAATATCCATGGGATTTTGCGTGATCAGATAAACCCCAACCCCTTTGGAGCGAATCAAACGCACAACCTGTTCAATTTTTTCCAGCAAAACCTTGGGCGCATCCTGAAACAGCAAATGGGCTTCGTCAAAAAACAGGACCAATTTGGGTTTTTCCAAATCCCCGACTTCGGGCAGCGTTTCATACAATTCCGAAAGCATCCACAGCAAAAAGGTGGCGTAAATTTTCGGCGATGATATCAATTGGTCTGCTGCCAAAAGGTGCACGTACCCCTGACCATCCGGAGTGATTTTTAGAAAATCAGTGATGGTTAAGGCGGGTTCACCAAAAAAAGAATTGGCCCCCTGATCCTCGAGCTGCAAAAGGGCCCGCTGAACAGACGCCACACTTTGACTGGTGATATAGCCGTATTGTTTTGAAAATTCATCGGCGTTGTCGGCGACATAGGTCAAAACAGACCGCAGATCCTTTAAATCCAACAACAACAAACCCTCAGCATCGGCAATGCGAAAGGCAATGGAAAGAACACCCTCTTGGGCCTCGGAGGCATTCAGCAAACGGCTGAGCAATAGGGCCCCCATATCAGACACTGTGGCCCGCAGCGGGTGGCCCTTTTCCCCAAAAATATCCCAAAAAATGCTGGGTGTGGGCCTGAATTCTGGCATGGGCAGTCCCCGTTGCTGCAGCCTTGATTTCAAAGCATCACTCTCTTGACCTGCCAAGGATAAGCCCGATAAATCCCCTTTGATGTCTGTGGCAAAAACAGGAACACCGGCTTTGGAAAACGCCTCAGCCAACACCTGCAGGGTTATGGTTTTTCCCGTCCCTGTGGCGCCAGCAATCAATCCATGGCGATTGGCATACGCCAGGGGAAGATTTTGGGGTTGTCCGTCTGGGGTTTGGCCGACAAAAAGGAAAGTCATGGTTTTTTCCATCCTTGAAAACAAAAAAAGACCTTAGCAGAGCGCAGGAAAAGCGTCCACCCTTTGATCTGATGTGTCAAAGCAAATTAGAAATGTCCGCATTGAGCAAATTAGAAATGTCCGCTTTTTGTTTTTTTAGGTGCAGGAGGCGGGGCAGGTTTTTATCCACAAATCCATAGCCCTTTTTTTGATGGCTCCTTACAAAGCCCTCTGTTGTGGGGGCTGTGGACTTGTGGGTAAAAATCGGTTCGTCGTGATGATGTGATTGAGCAGCAGGTGAACATCTTTGCGACTGGCGATTTTTGGGGTGGATTTTTTGGGGGCGGCGGAGAATTTAAGTTTTTGATTTTTATGGGAAACAATCATATTCCCGTCGATGGTTTGGCAAACGGTGATGGTGGTGTCTTGCAGGCGGCGCCCACCCGTGGGTTGCAGTTGATAAATCTGGTTATCGTACGAAAATTCTAGATTTTTCGAGACTTTACGGGTTTCATGAAGACTCAAAATCATCTCCAACTTCAAATCATCGACGACAACAGGACGATGGGCGTCATAGGGATCGGCGGGGGCCCTAGCAAAGCGTTGATTATGCTCTGGAATCCATGATTTTAAAAAGGCATTGCCGGCTTGTGGCGTGTCGATTTTGGCCAGCCGCATGTCCTTGATCAGCCGGTCTTGCAGGGTTTTGTTGGCCCGCTCCACCCGACCCTTGGCCTGGGGAGAATGTGCGCAGAGGATTTCGATGCCCAAAGCCTCCATCGCCCGAGAAAACTGGGTTTTTTCGTAATATCCATCGACAGTTCGGGTGGTCAAAAAAATGCTGTGCCGGTCGCTGTAATACGCCAAAGGTCGCCCGTTTTGCCGCAGATGCGCCCGCACGGCGGCCATATAATTCAGCGTCGTTTCGTGGTCACAAAACATTGCAAAAACAATGGCACTGGTGGCATCGTCGATGAAAACCAGCAAACAACAGGGGTCGCTGCGGCCCTCAAACCAATCGTGATAGGACCCGTCGATCTGAATCAGCTCGCCAAAACAAGGCCTTGGCTGGCGAGACTGATGCACTTTTGCCCCTTTGCGGCGAGGCCGAACCGCCCGAAAACCCGCCTGTTGCATCCACAAACGCACGGTTTCCCTGGAAATGTTTATGTTGTGCAGGGCCAGCAATTTCTCCGCCGCCAATGTCGGGCCAAAATCATGATATTGCGCTGTTATTAATGATAAAATCTTGTCCTTTAAAACAGGATCCATGGCCCGATTGCCACCCCGCGGCCCAAACCTCAAGCCCTCCATCCCCACAACCGCCGTTCGCACCAACAACCGACGCACCTGACGCGCCGACAAACCCAAGCTCTCCGCCGCCTGAACCTGCGTCACATCCCCCCTGCGAACCCGCTCCAATACCGACCAACGATCCATCTCGCGTACCCCAAAGCCCACCATCTCTAAACCCCCGCTTCATGACAAAACAAAAGCCTAAAGCGGACATTCTTAATTTGCTAAAGAGGACATTATCAAGTTGCTCCTACA
>CANGYM010000046.1 GCA_947458145.1 Alphaproteobacteria bacterium
CAGTTTGCGGATTTTGCCTACGCCCTGTGCACCGTCCCCTTTGAGGATCGGGCCCCCCCCACGGTGCAGGATACGGATGATGAGGGCGAGATAATCCAAAAAGCCCGCCCTGCCTTCGCCGGCATCCGGCGCATCTGGGCGGACAGCGTTTTGCTGTATGATGTCAGATCCAGCAGTGGCAAGGCCATTCCCTATGACACCTTCACCCTGAAAGTTTACGACGGCGCCCCGTCCCAAGATGTGGATGAAACCATAGAGGCCGCCGTAGGGGTGGGCCAAGTTCCGGCCTTTCGCGGGTTGGGCTATCTGGTGTTTAAGGATTTTCGCATCACGGATTTTGGGGGGCGTATTCCCAATTTGAATGTGGAGGTCATATCCACCCTGCCCCGCATTCCCGTGGATAACGCCCCCGCAGGCATGGCAGAGGGCACCAGCGAGGTTTACATCACCAACATGCTGGATCGCACAGTGTCCGTTCTGGACAAACGCACGTTAAAACGCATCCGCACGCTGGGGGCCAAAGATCCCGCCACGGGACTGGGCACGCTGGGGCCGTTTGGGCATCATCTGGCGCTGGATCAGGCGGGCCGGCTGTGGCGTCCGGCCAGCACGGATGCCGGCATCGATATCATAACCCCCGCCACAGGTGCGGTGACACGCATTGGCACGGGGGCGTACCCTTCGGATGTGGCTTTTGACAAAACGCGTAACCGGATGTGGGTGACATCGGCGGCCACCAACAGCGTTTTTGTGTTTGACAGCGTCAGTTTGGCGTTGCTGCAAACCGTCTCGCTGCCCGAGGCCCCCCACAGTGTCATCGTCACAAAGACGGGGGAGGCTTGGATCACCACCTTTGACCGCGTGGTGCGTTTAAACGGGGGGAGTTACGGCGAAATCGCCCGCTATAACGTGGGATTGTTGCCCTGGGATCTGGCGGAAAACAGCGTCACAGGCGACATCTGGGTTTCTGCCAACAGCACGGATGTTCTGGCGGTCATTACCCCCAGCAATGGGGCCATCGCGCTGCGCAACGCGGGGACCTTTCCCACATCGGTGCGGTGTCATCCGGATGACCCCTACGGCAGCATCACCATCACCACCCTGTACGGCAATCAGGTGAAAACTTTTGCTAAGGACCGCAGCGGCCTGATGGCGCTGGGCACCGTGGCCTTTCCCAACGATTGCCTGCCATTATCGGATGGGCGGATTCTGGTGAATCAATCCAAATATGACTTTGTGCTGCTGGCGGAGGGGCGGTAGGGGGTTGGCCCCTACCCTGCTTAAGCCAAAACCATGCCCATAGGGGTAATGTCGTTGTGGATTTTTTGCCTGAGCCCTGTTTGTTCCGTCAGGGCTGTTTCGTACTGCATTTGAAGATTCAGCCAGAATTGGGGTGTTTGGTTAAAAAAACGCCCCAAACGCAGGGCCATATCCACGGAAATGGTACATTCCCCCCGCAAAATACGGGTGATGCGATTGCGGGGCACGTGCAAAGCCACGGCCAATTTGGCGGGGCTGAGGTTGGCTTCCTCAATAAATTCAGCCAAATGACGGCCAGGGTGAATGGGGGACATTGTGGGTTTCCTTTCAATGATAATCGACAATTTCAACATCAAACGCATGGCCATCTTGCCATGAAAAACAGATGCGCCACTGTTGGTTGATACGCAGGCTCCATGCGTCTTTGCGATCCCCTTTCAGTTTTTCCAAATGATGGGAAGGTGGAAAACGCAAATCATCAATCACCACCGCGGCATCCACACGTGCCAGACGCATCAGGGCCCTCTGCTGAATCTCAGAGGGAATTTTCTGACTTTTCCCCGTGCGAAACAGCGTTTCTGTCTCTTTGGTTTTAAAGGTTTGAATCATTTCTTTTTGTTACATATCATGTAACAAATGTCAAGGGAAAATGTCATAACCTCACGGCTGTTGCCGTCAAGGGGAATCAGGCAATGGCGGCGAAAATATTTTTGACAAGCCTAGGCAAAATGGGCTACCAAAGGAGTCCCTGCGGAGGGGTGGCCGAGTGGTTAATGGCAGCTGACTGTAAATCAGCCCGCGTGAGCGTACGGGAGTTCGAATCTCTCCCCCTCCACCATCATAGACTATCTTGGTGATTGGCCCCAAAGGGGGCTTTTCTTTTTTTCAGACGATTGATTCCTTTGGGTTTTTCTCTCCCCCTTAAAAAGAATTGACAATTGGTTAAAATTTTATTATTATAGCCTATATTTATTATTGTCACACGAATTTTTTGGGGTATACTTTATGAAAAAGGGATCCGTTGCTATGTCTGTATCCTCTTTAAAAAAGGCTTTGCTGCAGGGTCTGGCCAAACCCCACACGATTATCAACGTGGATCGTCACCTTTATGCTTATCGCACGCTGGCGCTGGGTCAGGATGCGGATTTGTTTTATGGGGCTTTGGGGGTCTGGCGCACGCGCCCCAGCAGCCGATTTGACTTAGGGTTAGAGGCCATATATGCGCCCGAGCAAGGCAACAGCATTTATTCCGTGGATTTGGGCAAAAGCGTTTTGATCGGCAGCTATGAACACGAAGACACCCCCCCCGCCCATACCAACGTCATCAAAACCATGGTGGCCCGCACGCATTTGGATGACATCAACGATCGCCCCGAATCCATGATCATGGTGTTTCAGCATCTGGGGGAGGAATCCACCCCTCTAAAAGACATCAACGAAAGCCGTGCCCACTTTGATATCATGTGTGACGAATTGGCCTCTTATTTTGCCAGCTACCCCTTCACCGTCATGGTGGGGACGTTTGTATCCCAAAAACTGTCCCGCACCATGTACGAAACCCAGCGCCGCCGACTGGATGACATGATGCACCGTGGCTATAAACGGTTTGTGCCAGCGGGGGCGTAGATTTACATTTCCCACCCACGGAGGGGGTGCCCTTACTTTTCCCCTCCCACGGAGGGGTGCCCCGCGGGGGCGGGGTGGTTTGTGTCCGCAACGGATTCTGTTTCCGTGTTCATGGATTGGGGCGACTGCAGGGGATCTTCCCCAAATCGGTTGGGGAGGAAGACGTTCATGCTTCCCCTCCCGCATGCTTTATAATGGCCTGCGCTGCTTGTATCGGCTCTAAGTTCGTAACATCCAGATTCAAAAGGTTTGGGTGCAATACATTTAAGATTTGACTGCTGCGATACTTGCGGCGAGCGTTATCTGCATTCGTATCTTTAAGTCGATCAGCGCGATTGGGTGATGTTATTCGGCGGCAAAGCTCGTTTTCGTCACATATCAAGCGCACTGGAATCAAAACACTTTTCCTTGTGCTCGCTAATTCCTCCACCTCAGCAAAAAGTTTTGCATCGTCTGCCACGCCCTCATTCAATTCATTGGTAAAAATAAAACTATCATCAGACGGAGAAATATCCCTGATAACATCCAATATGATGTGACGTATTGCCCACGTCTTTTCCCAAACACTATCAGGCAATGGCGTCACGCCATCCAGAGGGATTAGGCTAAACACAGGATTATTGATCAGGTGGTTATCGACAAGTCTTGCTGCAGATAATGCAACAATCTCCTTGGCAATGGTGTATTTGCCAGTTCCTGCAAAGCCGATGAGATAAATGATGGTGTTTTTCATACCCAAGTTATTTCACCCATAACCCAAAAAAAGCCAATCCCTCAAATGCCAAATCCCCTGCGATTTTCTCTTGCTTTCCTAGCCAGAAATATCACCAAAGGCGTCAACTTTGGCCAACGGATCCTCCCCAAATCGGTTGGGGCCCGGGGTGCCTTTTTTGATCATCCACAGCAAACTCCATATCCAGCCAATAACAGGTACAGAAAAGATAATAGCCCACCATCCTGATCGGTTAATGTCATGTAGGCGGCGTATTTCCAAAGCCAATGATGGAATAAACATCAAAATGGTAAAAATAAGGCTCCCGAATGTTGGATATTGCTCTTTAATAAAATCTGATAACTCTTTTAATAACAGATTGTTGCCATGATAGAGGATCCATGAAAAATGGTCTGAACTTGGGAATATAAGATCAAAAATAAAATAACCCACAATCAACACAACAACAAACCACCAATACTCCGACCGACTGGCACGGCCGCTGAAGGTAAAGGGTTTATCAATCAAACAGGTTTTCAGGGATTCTAAAAACGTCACAGCGGCATCTCCTTACTCAGGAATTTGTGCTGTGATGGGTGCATTATTGTCCTGCTGCAGGGGATCCTCCCCAAATCGGTTGGGACCGGAGGTGCCTTTTTTGATCGTCCACCGCAACCAGATCAACATTCTAATAGGGTAGGAGAATATTATCAATAAACCACCAAAACTAATAATATATTCAATAATAGGGGGAAGATTATCCGGAACAACCATGAAAATAAACATAGTAATAAGAAAAAAATCAACATTAATCAACTGCCACCACCCTGACTTGTTAATATCATGCAAACGACGACACATTGCTGAAGAAACGATGATCATAATAAAAAGGGTTCTTACAAAGGGAATAAGCCTATTGACCCAGTCGGCAATTGAATATTGATTGATCGATGTTTTGTTTTCAAAAGGGAACAAAATTTCAAGCACAACATCTATCAAATAGCCAATCAAAAAACAGAAAAGGAAAAACCACCAAAATTCCGACCGACTGGCCCGCCCGCTGAAGGTAAAGAGTTTATCAACCAAACAGGTTTTCAGGGATTCTAAAAAGGTCATTTTGGGCCCCTAACGTTGATTTAATAAAGATTTTGAAAGGCTATCAAACGCCACCCACTGATCCAGCAGGCGGGGCATGTCGGCCAGCTTGACCATGTTGGGGCCATCGCTGGGGGCGGTGTCGGGGTTTTCGTGGGTTTCCACGAACAGGCCGGCCACGCCCACACTCAGGGCGGCGCGGGCCAGAACGGGCACAAACTGACGCTGTCCGCCGGAGGTTTCCCCCTGTCCCCCAGGCTGTTGCACAGAATGGGTGGCATCAAAAATCACGGGATATCCCGTCTGCGCCATGATGGGCAGGGCCCGCATGTCGGAAATTAAGGTATTATAGCCAAAACTGACCCCCCGTTCACACAGCATGATCTGATGGTGGCCAAAGGATTCACATTTTTTGGCCACTTGGGCCATGTCCCATGGGGCGAGGAATTGGCCCTTTTTGATGTTCAGGGGCTTTTGGGTGGCACAGGCGGCCTGCAGCAGGTCCGTCTGACGACACAAAAACGCGGGGATTTGCAGAATATCCACCACACTGGCAACCTCGGCGCAGTGGTCTGGCAAATGCACATCGGTGATGATGGGCAGGTGCATTTTGGCCTTTAGCGTTTCCAAAATGGGCAGCCCCTTATCCAGTCCTAAGCCTCTGGGGCTGCCCGCACTGGTGCGGTTGGCTTTGTCAAAGGACGTTTTGTAAATCAGGGGAATGTTTCGCTGGGCGCACAACTCTTTCAGGGTGCCCGCCACCATCTGCGCATGGTCCAGACTCTCCAGCGCACAGGGCCCCGCAATCAGGGCAAAGGGACGGGTGTTGCTGATGGGAATGTCACCCACGGTGACGGTTTTGACGTTAGTCATCATAACGAAGTATCCTCGATTTTTACACTGACGGTCAGGGTTTCTTTGCCGCCCCCTTTGAAAATGGTGCCGGATGTGGGGGTGGCATCCAGATAATTGCGACCGCAGGCCACGCGAATGTGGTCCTGACCCGCCATACAGCCGTTGGTGGGATCAAAGCCCCGCCATCCGACATAGGGCAGATACACCTCCGCCCAAGCGTGGGAGGCCTCGGACTGGATGGTGTTTTGGTAATTCACGCCCGTATAAATGTACCCCATGCGGTACCGCGCCGGAATGCTGAGCAATCGGGCCAAACAAATGAACAGGTTAGCAAAATCCTGACACACGCCCTTTCGTGTTGTGTAAACGTCAAAGGGGGTGGTGCTTAGGGACGTGGTGCCCTGAACGTATTTGTAATCGCGGTAAATGCTTAGGTTAATGTCTTTGAGGACATTCATCAGGTTGCCGTCGTTGCGTTCCACAAAACTCATGGCATAGGCCGTCAGTTCATCCAGCTGGGTTTCGGGCAATTCCTGCGGCAGCAGATACGGCATCATCATTTGCCGCTGCCAAGGCATCCACACCAAAGGAATCTGGGTCTGGCGCCGTGACAGGGTATGATCATCGGGGGGGGAGGCGTAGATTTTCACCCGACTTTGGCTCTCGATGGTCAGGGCGCTATAGGGTTTGTTGATGCTGTAATACAGGGACGCATTGCCAAAAACATCCTCGTAACGGATTTCTTCCCCGTCCATGTTGGCGATGAATTTGGCGGTGACAACCTCTTGGAACGAATCCTCTACGGGGTGCAGACGAAAAACGTGGGTGCTGTGCTGAACGGGCTCTTCGTAGCGATAGGTGGTGGTGTGTTTTAAATCATAGACGCGATACGACAGAGGATTGCCCTCCTTGGTTTTCGTAATGGCGCGGACGTTTAAAATGGATTCATGCCCCAACAGGGTTGGCGTTTGAAATTGGGGGACTGGACTGGGCGGGGGCGTTAAAAACCCCTTGGTCTGGTTATCGGGCTGGGAATCCCACACCAGCATCCCCCGCCGCACGATGATCATTTGCCCGGGCTGCATGGCCGTCCACTCCCCTTGGGCAAAGGGGATGGTGCTGACAATCAGGGCCGTGCGATAGGTATCTCTGGGATCTGGAAAGGACAACGCCGCCACATCCGAATCAAACCGCAGGGCATCCGACGGCGGACGCGTGCGGGTATAATACATGGCATTGGTCGATCCCCGACCATGAAAACAGACCAAACTGATCCCATCCGTGATCATCATATCGGCCTCGCCCAGCGGATCAAATTGGGAAAACCAGCCCAAGATCAATTCAGGGGGACAATCTGACAGCTTGCGGGCTTTCTGATCCGGCACATCCGCAGCAAAGGTTGAGCGTGTTTCAAACAACCAGTTGAGGAAAAGACAAAAGGCCAGTTCCGAATCTGTTTTTCCCACGGGTTCCAGAAAACGGGATTTGTTGGTTTGCAGGGCCCCCAGAGCATCCTTGTCCAGATTGCCTTTATGCATGAACAGCCAGTCTTTGCCGGCAAAACTGCGGGAAAAGGGCTGGGTTTCGTGATGGGTGTATCCCTTGGCCGCCCCACGCACCTTGCCCAAAAACACGGTGGAGCGAAAGGTGGACCAGTCCGACATGGTGTCCATCAAAATGTTGGTGTTGCGGGCCAGCGGGTCCTTCATCACCAAAGCCGCCTGATGATCGTTGGGATACCAGCTGAATCCCCAGCCATAGGGGTGGGTTCCCTGCTGATTGTCAGGAATTTTTAATTCTATGGACGGGGAACTCAGCCCGTCCGTGCTGATGGCCAGCAAATCACTCATGGGGGGGTCCTTGGATGAAGGGTATCTTCAATAGCGCTCACCCACCCTATCAAAAGCAAAGGGATCTCGTCAATGAAAGCGGCGGCGTGTCAGCCATCAGGTGGAGGGGAATCAAAAGAAGTCCGATCATAAAACACCACCCCCACCCGCTGGATGTGATCTCGCAAGCTCTGATTGTCCAACTGATGAAACAGGGATACATCCACCATATACGGCAAAGACGAGTCATCCAGATCGCGCTTGATGTTCATCATATCGTCAAAGCTTAAGGCCTCCCCCACCAAGGTCAGATCAATATCAGATCCCGTTTTATAAGTCCCCTTGGCGCGGGAGCCGTACACAATGACTTTTTTCAGCCCCGCATATCTTTTAAATATCTTATGAAGGGTTGCCATTGTGCTCTGGGATAAGCCAAATGTCACGAAGTCTCTCTCTCTAATCTCTGGAATCGTTCTATAAAGTTGACAAACGCCGGATAAAACACACGGCGAATTTTCATAGAAACGGTTGTGGCAATCTCCAGATTATAGGTATGGGAGGTTTCGTTGCGAACCTCAATCATGTCCATCCACACAGCACCGTTATCAATCAATCCTTCCTTAAACGCCATGCGCGTTGCATTTTTTGATCCGATGATTTCTGTAAATCCCTGTTCTTCCAGATAATCTTTCAGAACTTTCCACGCCAGTTCGTGGGTATATTCAAAACTTTGAATGAATCCCTGCTCTTCTAATAACGATAACGGGCGTTCCTCTGCCAGATGCACAGCATCAGCCAGATTTTTATAGGCACGCTGAAAATTATAAAACCGTTGTTTCCATCGGATATCGTGTTCGCCTTTGTTGTTAGCGTTCATGATATATTAGCCTGGATACACCGGAAACTGGGCGGTTAAGGCCGCCACGTCACGGCGGGTTTTGTTTAAAACCGTTTCCAATGTTTCGGCGTTTTGGGTGGCCATGGCATCCAGAACATCCCCAACCCAGTGGCCGATGCTTTGAAACTCCTTCACCCCGAATCCGCGGGTTGTGCCTGCTGGGGTCCCCAGACGAATGCCCGATGTGATGGCAGGTTTTGCGGGGTCATAGGGGATGGCGTTTTTGTTGCAGGTCATGTGGGCCAGCTCTAGGGTTTCGGCGGCATCTTTGCCGCTGACGCCCTTGGGCCGCAAATCCACCAGCACCAAATGGGAATCCGTACCGCCCGCAATCACGGCGCATCCCCGCGAAACCAGAACCTCGACCAAGGCCCGCGCGTTATCCAGAACGTTTTGGGCGTACTGTTTGAAAGATGGCTGCAGAGCCTCCCCAAAGCACACGGCTTTGCCGGCAATCACGTGCATCAGGGGGCCGCCCTGCATACCTGGGAAAACGGCGGAATTGAATTTTTTGGCCAAGTCTTCTTTGTTGGTGAGAATCATCCCCCCCCGCGGGCCCCGCAGGGTTTTGTGGGTGGTGGTGGTGGTCACATCGGCAAAGGGCACGGGGGACGGATACACCCCGCCCGCCACGAGGCCCGCGAAGTGGGCCATGTCCACCATAAAATACGCCCCGACTTTGTCGGCAATCTGACGAAAACGGGCAAAATCCACCACGCGGGAGTACGCTGAACCCCCCGCGATGATCAATTTGGGTTTGTTTTGCAGAGCCAGAGCCTCCACCGCGTCATAATCAATCAGCCCATCACTTTCACGCACGCCGTAGGACACAATGTTAAACCACTTGCCGGACATATTGACTTTGGCGCCGTGGCTGAGGTGCCCCCCAAATTCCAGACCCATCCCCAAAACCGTATCCCCAGGATTGAGCAGGGCCAAAAACACCGCCCCGTTGGCCTGCGCCCCCGAGTGTGGCTGGACGTTGGCAAAACCAGCGCCAAAGAGGGTCTTGGCCCGCTCGATGGCCAGCGTTTCCACGCGGTCCACGGCGTAACAACCGCCGTAATACCGCTTGCCTGGGTAGCCTTCGGCGTATTTGTTGGTGAGCACGGATCCCTGCGCCTGAATCACCGCCAGCGAGGCCATGTTTTCTGAGGCAATCAGTTCAATATGATCTTGCTGCCGCTGGGCCTCGGCCCCGATGGCCGCAAAAATATCAGGATCGGCGTTCTGCAGGCTTTGGGAAAAAAACCCCCGTTGTTCATTCTGGGGAACGCGCGTTGCTGCCAAAGTCATGATGGAAAATCCTTTAGGATAAAGTTTTCAAATAAGCGCAAAAATTATACCACCGCTGGGGGGAAAGGCCAAAGGAAAAGAGAGGATTGATTGATATCCCATTCACAGAACAACGAGCCCTAAAATCCACAATCAGATTTTTTCCGTTATCCTATCATAACCTTCATTCGTCTATTTCCGGTAAAAATCCCCCCGATTGACGTTCCCACATCATGGCATAACGACCATTTTTTTTCATAAGTTCAGCGTGTGTGCCCTCTTCGATGATCTGTCCTTGATCGAAAACCAGAATCCGATCCATATCCCCTAGGGTTGAAAGGCGGTGGGCAATGGCGATAACCGTGCGCCCCTGCATCAGGCTGTGCAGGCTATGCCGGATCTGTTGTTCCGAAACGGAGTCAAGAGCCGAAGTGGCCTCGTCTAAGATCAGGATGGGGGCATCTTTGAGAATCGCACGCGCGATCGCGATACGCTGGCGCTCCCCACCAGAAAGCTTAACACCACGCTCCCCAACCAGGGTATTATACTTTTCTGGCAAAGCGGTAATGAAATCATCGGCGTGGGCTTTGGCCGCCGCCGTTGTAACCTCGATGTCGGTGGCCGCCAATCGTCCGTAACGAATGTTTTCCCCTAAGGAGCGGTGAAACAGTGTCGGGTCTTGGGGGATCATGGCAATCTGGGCGTGTAAAGAATCCCGCGTAACGCCTGCGATATCTTGGCCGTCAATCAGGATACGTCCAGATTTCACATCGTACAACCGCAGAATCAAATTCACAAACGTGCTTTTGCCGCTGCCAGAAAATCCAACCAGCCCTACTTTTTCGCCCCCTTGGATGGTTACGGTTTTTTCGGTAAAAACCTCGCGCTCGGCTTGATAATGAAAATTGACGTTTTCAAAGCGAATTTCTCCCCGTGTCACCACAAGGGGTTTGGCGTCCGGTGCATCTTTCATATCATAGGGTGTACGAACCAACGAAAGGCTATCGTTACAAACCCCAACCTGTTCATAAAATCGCATCAGCTGCATGCCCATATACCAGACAAGACCCGTCAAGGACCATTGTTGCATCAGCAGTTGCGTGACTTCACCGAGGCTAATATCCCCCAAATACCAGAATCGCAGCACCAAAACCCACCAACCAAACAGCGTTGTTACCGAGATCAGGCCAAAAATAACCTTTGACTGAAACAAATAATGCATCAATTTTTGGGAACGTTGGTGTTCATCCTTTTGATAACCACCGACATATGTTTGTTCATAACGACTGCGGGCGAACAGACGCACGGTGGTGATATTGGTGAACACATCAATAATGGCGCCGTTCAGACGACTGATAGCCGCAGAATGATCTTCGGAATAGCGTTGACATCGTTGCATCAACCATAAAAAAGACCCCATCTGCACGATAAACCACAGCATGATAACAACGGCAAACAAGGG
>CANGYM010000047.1 GCA_947458145.1 Alphaproteobacteria bacterium
CGCCCCCTGAAGTTCGAGGAATGGGACACCCTGCGCCCCCAGACCATTTTTGTGTCCGCCACCCCCGCCGAGTGGGAACTGGATCAGGCGCAGGGGGTCTTTGTGGAGCAAGTCGTGCGCCCCACCGGTCTGGTGGATCCCGTCATTCTGATTCGCCCCACCACCCATCAGGTGGATGATGTCATTGCCGAATGCCGCACCTGCGCGAGTAATGATCAACGGGTGCTCATCACCACCCTGACCAAAAAAATGGCGGAGGATTTAACGGGATATCTGAACGAACTGGGCCTGAAATGCCGCTATGTCCACGCCGATGTGGACACGCTGGAACGTATTGAAATCCTGCGGGACCTCCGTCTGGGGATTTTTGATATCCTGATTGGGATTAACCTGCTGCGCGAGGGTCTGGACATCCCCGAATGCGCCCTGGTGGCCATTTTGGATGCGGATAAAGAGGGGTTTTTGCGTTCACGGACTTCGCTGATCCAAACCATCGGGCGGGCGGCGCGAAATGTTGAGGGTCGCGCCATCCTGTACGCCGATCGCATGACCAAATCCATGACGGAGGCCATCGACGAATGCACCCGCCGCCGTGAAAAACAGATGGCCTATAACACAGAACACGGCATCACCCCCCAAACCATCCAAAAGAAAATCGCCGAATCCCTCTACGACGCCCCCGCCCCCACAAAAACCAGAGGCAAAGCCGCCCCATCCCTGATCCTGAGTGATCAGGAACGCATCGCCCTGAAAATTGATCTGGAAAAACAAATGCGTGCGGCGGCGGAGAATTTGGAATTTGAACGGGCGGGGGAATTGCGGGATAAAATACGGGGGTTGGGGTGAGGGTCTTACATGGGGGCATTATTCTCTTTTCAATATATTCTTATTATGATATATTATGCGATGCATAAGGATAGAGACACAACTTATATGACCCCCAACCTCAACGATATCATTGCAAAACTCTCCCCCGATCAAAAAAGCCGCATTGCTCAGCGGGCAAAGCAGCTGATTGCCGAGGAAATGACCCTGCAAGCTTTGCGAAAATCCCTGAACAAAACCCAGATTAATCTGGCCACATTGATGGGGGCCCAACAGTTTCAGATTTCCAAATGGGAACGCCAAAGGGATCTGCCTGTCTCTAAAGTGCGGGAATTGGTAGAGGCTCTGGGGGGCAACCTGAAACTGATTGCTGAGTTTCCTGATCAAAGCCCCAAAGAAATTGTTGGCTTGGGGGATGTGCGCTAAACCCTAAAACGACCCAAACCCAGAACCCAGAGCAATCACCGCAACCAGCCCGAGCAGAGCCCCCACGATGCCCACCATCACGATGTCGAAGTAGCTTTCCTTGTGGGTTGCACCGCAAACGGCCAGCAGCGTGACGACAGCGCCGTTGTGCGGCAGGCTGTCGAGCGCACCGGCGCCGATCACGGCCACGCGGTGCATCAGTGCTGGGTCGATGCCGTTGCTCGCCGCGAGCGCCATGTAGGTCTCGCCGAGCGCATCGAGGGCGATGGTCAACCCGCCCGAGGCCGAGCCGGTGAGTGCCGAGAGCACGTTCGTGGCCACCGCCAGACCGACCAGCGGACCGCCTTCGATGCCCAGGACCCAGTCGCGAACCATCTCGAACGCAGGCAGCGAGGCAACCACGGCGCCGAAGCCCACCAGGCTCGCAACGCTGATCACCGGCAGCGCCGATGCGTTCAGTCCGGCATCCACCGTATCGCGCAGTGCAACCAGCCGACGCCGATTGAATACGTACAAGACAACGATCGCCACGCTCAGCGCAACGATCACGGACCACACGCCGCCCACGTTGGCAAGCGAGGTTTCGCCCCAACGCGCGTCGGCGAGAAAGCTGGTATCGAGCCGCGGCAGCAGGAACAGCGACATGGTCAAGTTGACCACCATCACGACAATCAGTGGCAGCAATGCCACGGCGATACTCGGCAGCTGCGTGCTGCGGGCGCCGTGATCCACTTCGGCCGGATCGAACGCGTGCGATGCCGTGGCGCGTTCGCGCACCACGGTGTCGTGCGCGGCGTCTGTGGCCGACGTGATGGGCCCGCCGAAACCCTCTCGGGCACGGCGTGCGGCGGCCTCGGAACGGGTCAACCACCACAGCCCGAAGCCGAACATGATGCCGGCGGCGATGAACCCGAGTCCGGGCGCGGCGAACGCCGTGGTGCCGAAGAACGGCATCGGGATTGCATTCTGGATGGCCGGCGTTCCAGGCAAGGCCGACATGGTGAAGGTGGCCGTGCCAAGCATCACCGCGCCGGGCAGCAGACGGTTCGGAATGTCGGCGGCGCGAAACAGCGCCTGCCCCATGGGCACCAGCACGAACATCGCCACGAAGAGGCTGACACCGCCGTAGGTGACCAGCGCCCCAGCCAGAACCACAGCGAGGATGGCGCGACGGGGTCCGAGCCGCCTAGTCATGAACTGCGCGATGGCGCTGACCGAGCCACTGTCGTCCATCAGCTTGCCGAACAGTGCGCCGAGCAGGAACAGCGGGAAAAACTGGGCGATGAAGCCCGCAGCCGAACCCATGAAGGTCTGAGTCCAGTTGGCCAGCAGAGGATCGCCCGAAAAGCTTGCCGCGATCAGCGCGGCAACGGGAGCTAGGCCAAGCACGCTCCAGCCGCGAAAGGCCAGCCAGACCAACAGCGCCAGCCCGAGTAAGATGCCGAGCAAACCCATGATCAGAGTGTCTCCATCATCGCGTCCAGATCCAGCGTGGAGCGCTTGCCGAGGTCGTCGCCGTGCTCGTCAAGGAACAACTGCGCGGTGCGGCGGCCTTCGTCGCGCAACTGGCACAGGAAGGGCCACTCGGTGATCATCTTAGAGGTGGAATCCAGTTCGGTCACTCGGTCGGTTGCGATGCGGTGGATGCGCATGCCGGCCCACAGGGCACCCTCGCCGTGGCCCGGATCTGCCACCTTGTGGAGCAACGCGATCATGCGCAACTCCTTCAGCAGCGGCGCGTTGAAAGAGACCTCGTTCAGGCGGTTGCAGATGTCACGCGCCGACTTCGGAATGGCATCCCGCATGATCGGGTTGATCTGCACCAAGATCGTGTCCTGCGATTTGCATTCCCGCACCAGCGGCGTGATGGTCGGGTTACCTGAGTAACCGCCGTCCCAATAGGCCTCTCCGTTGATCTCCACCGCCTGAAACATGGTGGGCAGGCAACCGGAGGCGAGCAGCGCATCGGGTGTTATTTCCGCATTGCGAAACACGTGTCCTCTGCCGGTGCGCACGTTGGTCGCGGTGATGAACAAGCGGATGGGCGAGGTCGCCAAGCATTCGAAATCGACCGTGTCGGCAAGGATCTGCCGCAACGGGTGGGTGCCCGACGGGTTGAGGTCGTAGGGCGAAAAAACGCGCGACATCATTTCGGTGGCCATGTACATGGGCGAGTATTCCAGCGTCCATCGTCCGGTCAGCATCGCCATCGGGCCGCGCTGCATGGGACTGTACTTCGACGCATCGGAGACGAGTTTCCAGAAAGTCTCGAGCGCGGCACGGGCGCCGTCAATGCCACCGTGGGCGTAGCCACTGGCCATCACGGCGGCATTCATGGCACCAGCCGAGGTGCCCGAGATCCCGTCGAACATGAGCCAAGGCTCCTCTAGCAGGCGATCGAGCACACCCCAAGTGAACGCGCCATGGGCGCCCCCACCTTGCAATGCAAGATCGACGAAGAGTGGCTCGCGGCTTCGGGCACGCTTCGTTGATTCAGAAATTTTGTACATCGCACAATCATAGGGCAGGCATACACGCCATGCAAGGCTTTTCCAGCTCAAATGGGGTGAACGTATACAATTTGAATTCTCTCCTTGAACATTATACCAAAGGCACTAGAATGCCCCCCATAACACCGTCCACAACCATAAAGGGATCCTGACGCATGAAAGGCTTTGAGGGCAATAAAATTTTCGCCGCCATTCTGGTGGCCATGATTCTGTATGTGGCCAGTGGCATTGTGTCTGAAACGGTGTTTCACGGAGTCCCCGGCCATGTTAAGGACACTGCCCGCGCCTATCCCGTGATGGACAGTCAACCGGCGGTGGCGGAAACCACGGCTGAGGCCCCCAAGGGTCCCGAGCCCATTGCGGCTTTGCTGGCCTCCGCCGATATAGCGGCGGGACAAGCCATAACCAAAAAATGCTCCGCCTGTCATAGTTTTGAAGAAGGCGGCCCCAACAAAGTCGGCCCCGGACTGTGGAACATCGTCGGCCACCCAAAGGCCGCTGTGGCAGGGTATACCTATTCGGCGGCCTTAAAAGCGATGGCGGCAGAATCATGGGATTATGAAAAGCTGAATGCGTTTTTGTATCACCCCAAAGTTTATGCCCCAGGCACAAAAATGGGTTTTGTGGGTCTGCCCAATACCCAGGATCGGGCCAATCTGATTGGTTATCTGCGCTCGCTCTCCAAAACCCCGCAGCCGTTGCCGTAACATATACTTTGGGTGGGGTCCGCCATGCGTCCTTTGGTTGTGGATATGGATGGGACCCTAATCGGTCATGATGTGACGGTGGCCCTTGTCTTTGCCGGTACGCGCACGTGGCCCCATCGTTTGTATCGGTTGCTGCGTTTATGGTTCACAAAGGGCGGGGGCATGGCCAAGGATTCCTTGGTATCAAAAGTCACCTTATCCCCCGAACATTTGACCTATCACAGGGGTGTTGTGGCGTTGTGCCAACAGGCCAAAGCCGAGGGCCGGACGGTGGTTTTGGCCACGGCATCCCCCCAAGTGCTGGCGCAGCGGGTGGCGGATCACGTGGGCTGTTTTGATCTGGTGCTGGGCAGTGATGCCACGGTGAATTTAAAATCACAGGCCAAGGCGCAGGCACTGGTGGATCGTTACGGTCCCCAAGGTTTTGATTACGCCGGCAACAGCATGCAGGATCTGGCAGTTTGGAAACAGGCCCACACGGCCTATTTGGTGCATCCCGATTTTGGGGTTCAGGGGGCTTTGCTGAATGCCCATAACACCATTATTCCCGTCAGTATGGACCCCAGCCTGATGGAATCCCTACGCCGGCGGGTGTTTATGGCCCTGTTTGTGGCCATTATGGCGTTTTTGTGGGTGGTGTTTGGGCCCGATAAAACTTTGGGCCCCTTTTGGCCCGTGGGGATTTTTGTGTTTTGTCTGGGGGTGATGCTGCTGAAAGATATCCCCGATCAACAGGCCATGATGCAAAACAAAACGCCCCCCCTGTTGATCTATAGCCCCAAAATTCAGGCCCTTTTTAGCGCCCTAATGCTGATCGGATCTTTGGCCACGCTGGCGGTTATGCCATTTTTGGTGTAGGGCTGCACCACAACGCCCCACGCCCATTCTCTATCCTCTGGCCCCCTTTTTGCATACCTTACGGCATCACCCCATGATTTACCCTCTGTTCATCAATGGGGGTGTAAGATGGGTTAATCAAAGAATCGTGCGGACAGGCAAACAATGGCCGATATCAGCTTTGGAAACATTAACATTAACGACAATGGGTCCATTAACCTGTCATCCAAGGTTTTGGGCGTGGACCTGAATGAACTGGTTGATGGATTTGTTAAGGCCAAAAGCGTCCCCATCAGCCGAAAAGAGGTTGAGGTTTCCAAAAAAAGCGCCACCCTTGCCGCCTATGAAGAGTATGAGGGCCTGTTAAGCGCCCTGAAAAACCCCGCCAGCAATTTACGGCGGCCCAGTCTGGCCCAAGGTGGAACGGATGTTTTTGGGCAAAACATCGCGTATTCCACGTCGTCATTGGGCGCAACGTCCACGGCCATCACGGTGACACCCAAAACAGCAACACCCCTTGGCACCTATAGCCTGACGGTGAATCGACTGGCCAAATCGGATGTGGTGCTCAGCAGTGCGGCTGATACCTTTTCCAATCAAGAGGATCCCCTGATCACCACCACCGGAACGCTGTCCGTTGGCGGAACCGCGATTTCTGTCACGGCGGGGGATAGTTTAAAAACCGTGGTGGATGCCATCAATGCCCAAACCGGCACCACCAAGGTCCGCGCCCAGATTGTGGATTTGGGCAACAGCACCTATCGTTTAAATTTATCCGCCACAGAAACCGGCAAAGCCATCACCCTGACGGGGTCCGATGCGGGGGTTTTGGATGATTTGAACCTCAGCGCGTTGGGGTCTGGGGAAACCGATGCCTCCTTATCTTCCGAGGTTGTTTATAACGGCGTCACCGTCACCCGCAGCAGCAACACCATCAAGGATTTGATCCCCAGTGCCTCCATTGATTTGTTTTCCGCCAATCCGCTGGATAAAATTCGGATTTCTGTGGAAACCAACAACCAAAACGTTCGATCTCAGGTGGATACGTTTGTTGAGGCCTATAACGCCCTGCGGGATTTTTATGACACCCAAACAGCGGTGAATGGGGATGGAACGGTTCCCAAAACATCGATTCTGGTGAATCAATCGGCCTTTCGGGGTTCTTTTTTGGGTCTGGAAACGGTGTTAACGGGGGGTGTTGTTGGGATCTCTTCCGTAAACAGCCTGCGTGATGTTGGCATTACCCTGGATGATAACAACCGTCTGGTTGTGGATGATGTAAAGCTGAACGATGCCATTGTGGATAAGGGCGATGCGGTGTCCAAATTATTTGGATTTACCAGCACCAGCAGCAACAGCGATTTTTTTGTGGCGCGGCGTCCGGAGTTTCTGAATGTTTCACGAAATAGCGGGTTTAGCAGTACGAATCAAAATTTTTTCTTAGCCACCCCCCCTACAAGCAATTTAGCGCCGTCTCTTGTCAATACGGATATTGTTGTTCGTGTTTTGGAAACCAATGATTCAGGGAAACCCACCAAAGCGGAAATGGTGGTGGCGGGTGTGACGTATAATTCAACGCAGGTCACGATTTCATCGGGGGGATCCATCATTCCCCCCAGTGGTATTGGATTAAATGGGGCAACGTTTTCTTACGGAGGTGGTGTCGTAACCTCAGGGGGGACCCCCCAAACCAGCACCATCAAAATGACAAAGGCAGATGTAGGAAACTCAGACATTGTCGTTCGGGTTTTACAAACAGATACGTCAGGCAAACCCACCAAGGCGGAAATGGTTGTGGGCGGCGTGACCTATGATTCGACAAAAGTCACCATTTCCCAAGGGGGCGCCATTGTTCCCCCTGAAGGGATTGGTCTGGATGGCGCCCGTTTTGGATATACGGGGGGCGTTGTCACGCTGGGCAGTCCCAAAACCTCCACCATCAAAATGACCCAGGGGATTGCCGATCAGGCCGCCAGTTATCTGGATAAAACCCTCAGCATAGACGGTATTATCGCTAATCAGAAAGAAAGCGTTAAAAAGGACATTGACAACATCGACGCCCAAATTATTACGCTGAAAACCCAGGTGTCGGATTATGAAAAAACTCTGCGGTCGTCTTTGCAGAATACAGAAAACCGCGTTTCCCAGCTGACCGCCACGCAGAATTTTCTTAAGGCCCAGACGGATGCCTTGAATTCCAATAACTAACCGTTTTTTATCTTTTTTGGATTACGATTGCGGGATGTATAAAAAAAATGCCCAAAGTGCCTATCAGGCCACGAATGTTTCCAGCCTGCCCCCGGGGGAGCAGATTGCCCGCCTGATGGAAAAAGGGGCCAGCTATATCAAACAGGCCAAAATCCATGTTTTGGCCAAGGAATACGAAGCCCGCTATAACGAAACAGAAAAATGCATGACCATCGTCACCGGTCTGATGGGGTGTCTGGATCGCAACCCCGCCACCGATCAAATGTGCGATGTTCTGGAAAATTATTACCAGTTTGTGCAAACCATGCTGGCCAAAATCAACATCAACAATGATCCCCAGATTTGCGATGCCGTCGTTGATTCCATGACCACCATGGCCGAAACGTGGCGGCAGATTCAAAAGGTTTGCGAAAAAGGGGAGGGTTAAAGGGCAGATCCCCGATCCCTGTCCCCTGTGCCTCTACCCCTTTTTCTTATTGGATGGATTCAACCGATCCCGCAGGATTTTTCCGGATTTGAAAAACGGTGTGGCCTTGGCGGCAACAAACACGGATTCCCCTGTTTTGGGGTTTCTGGCTTGGCGCTGGTCGCGGTGGCGCACGGCAAAGGATCCAAAGCCCCGAAGTTCAACGCGGCCGTTGTGGGCGAGGGCTTGGGTAATTTCCTCGAAAAACAAAACCACGGCCTCTTCCACCTGTTTGGCGGTCAGGTGGGGGTTTTCCTTGCACAAGGCATCAATAAGTTCAGAGCGTTTCATAATCAATACACCTTTCTAACACGGATCACTAACAAATGAATCAGAGGGACGGCATGGCCCGTCCCTCTTGACCTCCCCCTTGATCATCAAGAAGAGGCTTCATCTTTTGAGGTTTTGGCACTGGCACTTTTCTTAATGGCAGGGCCCAAGATATCGCCCAAACTGGCGCCGCTGTCGGCGGAACCATATTCGGCCATCATTTGCTTCTCTTCTTTGATTTCGCGGGCTTTGATGGACAGGGTGATTTCCTGCTTGGACAGATTCAGGGCAGTGATCAGGGCGTCAATCTTTTCCCCTTTGGCAAAACGATCGGGCCGCTGTTCGCTGCGATCCCGTGACAAATCGGACCGTTTGATAAACACAGGTTGATCAAAGTTAGCCAGAGTCACATGAATCCCAGCATCCTTGATTTCCGATATGGTACAGGTCACGATATCGCCCTTTTTCAGTTTGACAGCGGCGGGGGCGGGGGCGGCTGAGGAAGAAACCTCCGCAGCCTTCGACGCGCTGGGCTGGGCCGCTTGGGCTGAGGCATTGGCCCCAAGCGTCACAGACATTTCCGCCGGATCCACTTTTAAGATGGTCACGGCCATCACATCACCCTTGGCAATGCTTTTCAGGGCCTCGGCCCCTGAGCCTTGGGGGGTGAAATCATCGGCGTTCAAGGTGCCACGAATGCCACCATCCAGCTCAACAAGCAGTTTGGTGTTATAGGTGCGCACCACAACCCCCTGCAGCTGGGTGCCCTCAGGGTTTTCATCCGCAAAGCGTTTGTAGGGGTTTTCCTGACACTGTTTCATGCCCAGACTGATACGGCGTTTGTCGGTGTCCACATCCAGAACCATGACATCCACATCTTGGCCGATGTTGACAACTTTCTTAGGATCGGGGTTTTTATCTGCCCAAGAAATTTCAGACATGTACACCAGACCCACAATGCCAGGCTCCAATTCCACAAACGCCCCATAATCGGTGACGCTGCTGATGCGTCCGGTCAGTTTGGTGCCCACGGGGAATTTGGTGACGGCCACTTTCCAGGGGTCTTCCTCCAGATGCTTCATGCCCAGAGAAATGCGCTTGGTTTCTGGGTCGATTTTGGTGATTTGAACCTCGATGGTTTGGCCAATTTCCAGTGCTTCGCTGGGGTGGTTGACGCGGCGCCATGAAATATCGGTGACGTGCAGCAATCCATCCACACCGCCCAGATCCACAAACGCCCCAAAGCGGGTGATGTTTTTCACCACACCTTTGACAACCTGACCCTCGATGATGTTTTTCAGGAATTCTTCGCGGGCTTCGGTGCGGGATTCTTCCAAAATGGCACGACGGGATACGATGATGTTGCCGCGTTTTTTGTCCATTTTCAAAATTTGGAACGGCTGTTCGATGTTCATCAGGGGCGACAAATCCCGTATGGGACGCACATCCACCTGACTGTTGGGCAAGAAGGCCACAGCCCCCTGCAAATCAACCATCAAGCCACCCTTAACACGGCTGAAAATTTTTCCGGTGGTGGGTTCATCTTTGGCGTAGGCTTTTTCCAATTCAATCCACGCCTCTTCACGGCGGGCCTTTTCACGGCTCAGCACAATGGCCCCGTCGCGATCTTCGTAACGATCCACGTAAACATCGACTTCATCGCCCACGGCGGGTGTTTTGCCGTCGGCTTGCTCAAATTCCTGCAGGGGAACCATGCCTTCGGATTTTAAACCCACTTCGATCAGGGCAAAGCCCCCAAAAAGATCCATAACGTGACCGCGCAGAACAGAGCCCTCAATTTTGCCCTCCGCCCCTAAAACTTCATCCAGCAACGCGCCAAAGGATTCTTTGGATTGAGATGTTTGCTGTGCTTTGTGATTTTGCATGAACAATGCCTTTGATTTGGTTAATGAAAGACCTCCCTTATACGACGCTGTTTTTGTTTATGCAAGGCCGTCAGCGCTTTTTTTTGTTTATTTTCTTTGGGGGGCGCAGGATAGAACTCTGCTCTCTCTTTGATTTTGTATTTTGATATTCAGAATAAACCGTTTATCCTGAAAAAAATACAAAAGCGTGATTCATCATGGGACGATGGCCAGTCATTTGCCAGAACAAGCCAGACATTGATAAAATAACCCACCGTTACGGCGTAGATCGTGTGGGCGTTTTTGGATCAACCGTCAGAGGGGAGGACACCCAAAAAAGTGACATTGATTTCATTATTGAGTGGCCAGCCCCCCATAGTTTGTTTGACCGCATGGATTTGGCGGAGGAACTGAGTCATTTGCTGGGTGCCCCTGTGGATTTAATCTTGGCCCCTCGCTTGCATCCCTCTATTAAGGAAAAAGTTTTAAGGGAAGCGGTGTGGCTGTGAAGGATCAGACATTATACCTAAATGTTAAGTCCCACTAACTTATGGTTAGGATTATCCTTAAATAAGTGTGGCTGATTTTGATAGGAAAGCAAGAGGAAATCGTAGGGAGTTTGGAATTTGAGAGCTTTGAGTTTTTTTTGATAATTATGCACAAGCAGATACGACATTAAG
>CANGYM010000048.1 GCA_947458145.1 Alphaproteobacteria bacterium
CTATAGTGTTTTCAATTTATTTTCGTACTGAGCCGAGAACAAGCCTAGCGGAGCGATGCCTAGTGAATCTAGGTGAGCGACGCTAGGCGCCGTTCGCAGGCCAGTACGGGAATAAAGTGGAAATACTATACCGTCGTTGTGACCATGATTCCCCTACGATCCACTTTTGCCTGTCCCCCAAGGCCCCGCGGATGGGGTGAGGGACAAGGGAGACGCACCACCCCCATCCCGCAAACGATCAAACACGGTGATGGCTTGGGCGACCATGCTGGCGGTGTCCCCCGTGTTGGCGGGCAACAGGACGGTTGTGGATTTTTGGGCCAGTTGTTTAAAGGCATCCACATATTGTTCCGCAACACGCAAATTCATGGCCTCTTGTCCGCCGCTCTTGCTCAGGGATTCTGCAATCAGGCGCAATCCCTCGGCGGTGGCGGTGGCCACGGTTAAAATGGCTTCCCCTTCCCCTTTGGCGCGATTGACTTGATCGGTCAGGGCGGCTTCGGATTTCAACACAACTTCTTGTTTAAACCCTTCGGCCATGTTGATTTGGGCTTGGCGCTTTCCCTCGGATTCCAAAATCTGGGCGCGTTTTTGACGCTCGGCAGCCACCTGCAACTCCATGGCCTGCAGAACGGTGGATGGGGGGGTGATGTTACGAATTTCGTAACGCATACACTGAATGCCCCACGTGCTGGCGGCCTGATTGATGGCCTGAACGATGTTCAGGTTCAGGGCATCTCTTTCCTCGAACGTTTGGTCCATGGTCAGTTTACCGATTTCGGATCGCATGGTGGTTTGGGCCAACTGGGTGATGGCATAGATGGGATTGGACACGCCGTAGGACGCCGCCACCGGATCCGTCACCCGCAAATACACAATCCCATCCAACGTCAGGGTCACATTATCCCGCGTAATGGCGGTTTGTTCATGCACGTCATAGGCGGTTTCTTTCAGCGAATGCTGATACGCCACCCGCTGTATATAGGGCACCAGCAGATTCATACCGGCCTCTAATTTCCTGTCATATCGACCCAAACGCTCGACAATCCATGCCTGTTGCTGGGGGACAATTTTAATCCCTTGCCAAACAGTCAACATCACCAGAAAAAGCGTTAAACCTAAAAACAAAGTCATGATGGGGGATCTCCTTAAACGTTGGTGGGATGGTGGGATGTGGGGGATTTGACAATCAGGGTATTCCCCTCAACGGTGACAATGACGGCCAAGGACCCGACGGGCAGGGCATCCTGCGCGTCTTCTGGGATCAGGCGGGCATTCATGACGGTGCCGGACCACAGAACCTGACCCATGCGCTCTTTGGTCAGATCCGATCCAGTGATGGTGACCTCTTGGCCAATCATATCGTTGTAAGTCTGGGAAGACCCCGATGGCAAACGCCATTTTTTCATGGGTTTCCATAAAACAGCCGCCCAAAAGGCCCCAAAGGCCAAAAACCAAACCACCTGTCCCGCCAAAGAAATGTTATGTTCAGGCACGTTATACAACAACAGCGCCGTACACAGGGCGCCAAGGCCAGCGAACAACAGCCCAATGCCTGGCATCACCGCAACAATTTCCATCAAAACCAAACAAAACCCCAAAACAAGCCAAAAAAGGCCAGATCCCACAGCATCGTCGGTCATCATCATGCTCCCTTGTTTTGTCTGAGAGGCTTAGCATACAACCAATAAAAAAAGATGAAAAGATGAAAGGAAGCTTGCGTGGCCCTTCGTCCTGCGTTCTCCTCCCCCTTGACACCCCCCTCGGGAATGGTGCATGGTGGGGGCACGTTAGAAAAAATGAAAAATTCCGCCTGTGTTGTCCTCTCCCCTGTTTCAACGGTGTTCTGTTTGGGTCTCTAACCACAAGCCTTTGCTGTTTCGCGTTGGGTTGCTGCTGGTGCTCTCGCCGGTTTTGATCCTTTTGGGCATGCTGTTGTTTGGTTTGCTGAATCTGTTTGCCTCTGTGGTGTTGTTTTTGGTGGTGGCGGTTTTGGTCATCGGTTTTGGCCTGATGGTTGTGGCGGTGCTGGAGGATCGCTTTTTATCCCGAAAATCCCCAGAAAACCCCAATCCCCCCGCCACGCCAGCGGACGATCAAGTCATTGACGTTGTGACGTTACCATAATTGTTTTTCGCCTATGCCATCCCTCGCCCGAAAAAAAAGCCGGCATGGAAAACGACGGGGGCGCTTTTGGGTTTGGACCAGACGTCTGTATCGTTCCTTTTGGATTTTCACCTTGATTTTTGTGGCTTTTGCCGTGAATTGGCTGATGACGGCCCCGCTGTCGGTGTATGCTTTTGATGCTGTTGCGGCCTTGGGCCAGCGGAGTGGCCTGACGCTCAAAGACCCCAAAATTTATGGGACTTATTATACACAGGAAAAGGATCTGCGGGACCAGCTGGACATCAAAGAGGGGGAATCCCTGTTTTCCTTCAGCCCCCAAGGCGCCCTGACCCGCATGATGGCCCTGCCGTGGATCGAGGGTATTGAAATTTACCGCATTTTTCCCGATCGTCTGTATGTGTTTGTGCGGGAAAAAAAGCCCGCGGCGGTGTTGGTTGTGCCCGATGGAACGGCCAACTTGATTGACAATCAGGGGGAAACCATCGCCCCAAAGGATGCCGGCAGTCATAATTATCTGCTGCGCATTCGCGGAGAGGGGGCAGGGGACCATCTGAAGGCTTTGCTGTCCCTGCTGGGTCAGCGGCATTATTTAAAACAAAACGTCAGCGTGGCCGATTTTGTGGGGGGCCGGCGGTGGGATTTGCTGCTCAGAAACCAGACCCACATCCTGTTGCCAGAAAAAAACTGGGATGATGCCCTCAATCAACTGGACACATATTTGCAAAACGATAACCTGATCGAGCGGGGCGTCAAAAAAATCGATTTGCGCCTGCCCGATCAAATTATTGTCGAGCCATAAAGAAACAACAGGCCCCCCTATGATCCCCAAAGAAACCGTGCTGGCCGCCATTGATCTGGGCAACAGTCGCACCTGCTGTTTGATTGCCGTGGCCAGCGCGGGGGCAGAGCCCGTGATCATCGGCAGCGCCGCCATGGAATCGCAGGGCATGAAATACGGCATGATTACTGATTTAGAGGCCTGCGCATCCGTGGTGACGCAGGTCCTGAGCAAGGCCGAAAAAGAAGCCGGCGTGCGCATCAAACACGCCACCGTGGGCCTGTGCCCCGTGCAAACCCGCGTGTCGTGGAATCAGGGCCGCCTGCCCACGGGCAAAAAACCCCTGTCCGAACACCATTTGCAGCATCTGGATCAGGCCACCTTTGCCGCCGGATTACAGGCCAACGATTACCGGATGCATTGCCTGAAAACCACCTATCTGCTGGACGGGAAACCCCATCAGGGATCGGTGGAGGGGTTGATGGCCGATGATCTGGCCATGGCGTCTTTGTGTGTGGATATGCGCAGGGCCGTGATTGATAATGTTCAGATTATGCTGAAAAAATGTCATTTGCATCATTATACCTTTGTCTTTAGCCCCCTGGCGGCGGCCCTGAGCTGTTTGTCAGAGGAAGAAAAGGACGCCGGCACCTTTTTTCTGGACATGGGCAGCGAAAGCAGCGGTTACGTGTGTTTCCGCGAGGGCCAAATTGTGGATGCCGGCGTGGTCCCCTTGGGCGGAGAGCACATCACCCGCGACATCTCCGTGGGTTTGGGCGTGTCCCGCAACGAAGCCGAGCGCATCAAAACCCTGTACGGCCGCGGGTTTCAACATGCCATCGACCGGCGGGAATATATCGACATCACCCCCTTGCCCCAATACAACACCCTCAGCAAGGTCCGCGTGCCCAAACCCGATTTAACCCACATGATTCAGGCCAGAGTGGAGGAGATTTTCGAGCGCATCAACCTGCACAGCCCCAGCTTGGCCAAAGTCCAATACATGGCGCTGGCCGGTGGCAGCAGCGAACTTCCTGGCGTGGCCGAGCTGGGGTCAGAGATGCTGAAAAAACACAAAATCCGCCTGTGCGTGCCCCGCAAACTGCCCCAGCTGCCGTCCAGCTTTCACGCCCCATCCTTTGCCAGTGTTCTGGGCCTGCTGTCCTTTCCCCAAACCATGGGCACCGGCGATCTGGCCCCCGCATGGCACACCTACCACGGCCTCCCCACCTGGCGCCGCCGCACGATGGCGTGGTTTCGGGATTATTTTTAGGGGGGGGGTGAAAAAAACTTGATTTTACAAACCTATAAATAAAAAAATAGAAAAAATGATTGATATCAATCCGCAATAAGTGTATATAGAATTAAATTCTTAATTGATTATATCCCCATGTCCCTGCCTGAAACAGAAATTGATGATCTCCCTAAAGAAATAAAGGCCCTCCCTGAGGAGATGAAAGCTCAGTATAGGTCATGGGCTGGTTATGTTCTGCCTGATGGTAGGAAATTTCAGGACCTAATAACGGTAGAATCTGTACAGATTACAAACGAAACAATTACTGGTTCTGTTTTTCAAAACCAACAATTAACAGTACTAAAATCTTTCAAACAATCCGATGTTAGGCGTTTTTGCTTTCAAGACGAGAATCTTGATTTAACGAATGCCGATTTGAACGAAATTGATTTGTGTGGCTTTAATTTGAAACGGGCTAATTTGAAAAATGCTCGGTTTAGTGGGGCTAATTTTAGCGGGGCCGATCTCAGTCGGGTTTCCAATCTACTGAATGGATACAGTGATTCTAACACTGATTATGACAATATAAATGTTCTCCTCAGCCCAACAACCATTCTCCCACTAGAAGTTTTGAAGTTGCATTATCAAGCAGATTGCCACAATTATGTATGTGCAAACAACGATGATTATTCAAGCTTTTTTCTTTTTTGTTCAATGGTTTTAGAAGAGGCATTAGAAAACAATCAACCCTATGTTGCATTGGGACCAACACATAATCATGCATGGTTCATCATTCCCATAAACGATTTCCCTTCATGGTATGAACACACTTGGGATCAAATTTTTCACAGCCAACATGATAAGCCTTGGTCACCACCTGACCCAGAGAAGATTGCCCAAAATCATAACGAAGGCAGACGCGAACTTGAACAGATTATGGCTATCTTTAAAAAGAAAATACTTATATATCAGTCTCCTGCAGATCCATTATCGCATCCAGAATTACAAATATTACCACCCTCAAAGAGGCTTATAATCTCTGAACTCTATGCTGCAGATAGCTGGGCAGGCCCCCCTATCTTGAGGGACGATCTTCCCTTTCTCCTGTTACCCCACATGGTTCAAACCATACAGGCGATGATGCCCTTCTTGGACGATCAAGAAAGGCTTTGTTTGATCGCTGCATATCGAATGCGAGAGTTACAGGAAAGACTACATAAAACCAATAACGAGATTGCTGGGCTCACATCTCCCCATTGTGCTGGCGTAGCTATAGCAGGATGTGTGACAACGGAAGAATCCCCTGAGCGGGCTGCTGGGCATTTTAAAGCTATAGTAAACAACCATTTTTCCGGAGGGGGGTCACCCAACCTCCAATCGGAAGATGGATGGAATTTCCTTCGTTTTCAATCTATTGCAACGAATTCTGGCCTTGTATTTCCCTATCAAGAGGTCAAGCCTTGGCATGCAGAGGATCGTAATGCTAATCGGTTTCCTCAAATAGATTGCCCAAACGCCGAACGCTACTTGCTTCGTTAGCGCTCATTCCCCGACCCCTGTTCCCCAATCCCCCCCGCCCGCCGATACGCCGCCTGAACCGTGGCGTTCAGCAGGGGGAACAGGCCGGTGTCGGGGTGCATCAGGATGGACAGGCCGGCCTCTGTCGTGCCGCCTTTGCTGGTGACGGCCTGACGTAGGGCGGCGGCGGATTGGGGGCTTGCGTCTTTCAGGTTCAGGCTGCCCCGCATCAGGGTTTGGGCCATGGCGGGGGCCAAGTCTGGGGACAGGCCCAGGGACAGGGCGGCTTGCTCCAACCCCTCAAGAAACGCATAAATATAGGCCGGACCACTGCCCGAAAACGCCGTGATGCGATTCAAATCATCCTCGCTGCCCACCGGCACCAACAACCCCAAGGGGCGCAGGATATCCTGAACAAAGGCCTGTGTCGGATCATCCCAAACGGTGGGGGTGTAATACCCAACAATCCCCGATCCCACAGCCACGGGGGTGTTGGGCATCAAACGGATCACAGGACGGCCCAGCCCCTGCTGCAAACGCGCACATGAAAACCCCGCCGCGATGGACAACACCAAACGGGCGTTTGCCGTTATGCCTTTCCACTGGGGCAACAGGTCCCCCAAAATCTGGGGCTTGACGGCAAACATCACCACATAGGGGTGGGGCAGGGGGGGCAGGTCCTCAGGATGGGCGCAGGCCATGGTGTTTTCCCCCAACCCCTCACTCTGGTGGGGATCCACGGTGTAAATCGTGTGAAACGGACACGCCTGCCGCTGCCAACCGGCCACCATGGCGCGGGCCATCTGCCCCGCCCCAACCACAACCATAGCGTGTTTTTCATGTAAGAATTGCGCTGAAAGTGACAAAGCAATAAACCTTAGGTTGCATTGATGGAATTTTAACCAAAAAAGACCATACTCACGAAAGACCAAAAAAATACAGGATTTTCTTATGACCGCCTATCAAATCCTTCTGGCCGAAGATTACCCCTTAAACCAAAAACTGGTGGCCACCATTTTGCAGATGATGGGGTGTGATGTCCTGCTGGCCAACAACGGCGAAGAGGCCGTTTTTTTGTTTCAAACCCACAAAAAAACCATCGATGCCATCCTGATGGACATCAAAATGCCCATCATGGACGGGATTCAGGCCACGCGAAAAATCAGATCCTCAAAATACGGCGCCCATATCCCCATCATCGCCCTAACCGCCAACGCGGTTGAGGGGGACAGGGAACATTGCCTGGATGCCGGCATGACCGATTATCTGACCAAGCCCATCGGACGCGCCGCGCTGGAATCTATGTTGAAACAGTACCTCGGCATCTGCGAACCCTTGTCTGCTGAGGCCAGATAGGCCCCATCCCCTACAACGTCCGTATTTTATCCTCCCCAGGCAACAAATGCGGCGGTTCCCCGCGAAAGTTTTTCACATTGTTAAACACATCGCGGCACGTGGAAAATTGCCGATCACATCCCCGCGTGGCCACAAAGGCATCACCCACCGCCACCGCGAAGGGGGCCGCAAAGGCCAGCGTAAACTGACCCGAAGTATACGCCTTCACCACAAACTCGCGCCCCACATTCTGACCCGATGTCCAGCGCACAATGCCAAAACGGTAATAATCATTGGCCTTTGTATTGTTCGCCCCAAACCGCCGCCCATCGGTCACCGTCGTCACGGTGTGGGTGTTTTGATGACCGGCCAGCGCAACGCCGCAGGCCCAATCCCCCAACCGCCGCGCCCGACACGTGGGGCTATACAGGTCCAGATGCGCCTTTTTCAGCTTCTCTGTTAATCCCCGCAATTCCGCCACAAAGCGCCCGTTTTCAAAACTCACCGTGGCAATCACCGCGCGGCGCAGCCATAAAACGCGGGTATCCTTCAGGCTGGTGGGCAAATCCTGATAATTCACCCGAAAAACATCCACAAACGCCCCATCATAAACCCCCGAGAGAAGATCCGAGGCATCCAACACATCATGATTCAACGCCCCCTGAATATCCAAATTGTCCGGCGTTAAATCCGATGTGCTTTCCAATGCCGAGCTGACCAAACTTTCTGTGGGCTGATAGGAAACCCCATCCAAAACCAACACACGGTCCCAGCTGGTAAACCCAAAAACAACGCCGTCCAAACGGGAAATTTTAAAACACGTGGCCAGGGTTGTGACATAACCCTGCAAATGCTGCAACAAAGAGGGGGATACTGTTTTCATAAAAAATCCTTTTTAAACAATAATTTTTAACCGTAAACCGCCATGGGATAACCAGCACTTTTCAGTGCAATCCTATAAAATTTTATTTTTTTTAAAAAAATAACTTGACTTACTTTTTTACACGCTGTATACACGAAAGAATGTTATTTTTTCTTAATAAACCTTTAACCTTTATTACACCGTTGATTTAATGAACTTTGACGTCCACAACATTCTGTCGGTTTATTTGCCTTCACTGTGCATTATTTTTGCCTTTATGGCGTCTATCTTGGTGTGTTATCAGGATGTGACCACCTATCGCATCAGCAATCGGCTGGTGATTGCCATTGGTGTTTCGGCTTTTGGGGTTTGGTTGCCCCTGCTTCCTCCCTCTGCCATATTGATTCAGCTTGCCATCGGGGCCGTTTTCCTCCTCGTTGGATTTCTTGTTTTTCATTTCAAAATTATGGGCGCTGGGGATGGAAAACTGTTCGCGGCCTTAGGATTTTGGTGCCAACCGCAAAATGTCATGATGTTTTTGCTGGTTATGGCCATCGCCGGTTTTGTGGTTTCTATGGTTTATGTAGGGGTCCGTTACAAAAAAATCATGGCTTTAAAGGAAAATTCAGATTTAACAGATAATCTAACCCTCAAGATACCTTATGGTTTGGCCTTATCGGCGGGGGGGTTTTTTCTTTTTGCTAAGGTTTGGACACAGACTTTTCAAGGTTAGGTATTTTTAAAAGGATAAAACATTATGCGTATTCTTTATCTCGTCGCCGCTGCTGTTTTGGCTGGAGTTTTGGCGTTGTTTCTGACTTCTCAAACCCCAAAGCCCAGTGTTTCCGTTCAGCAGCAGGCCTTTAACAGCACTGAGCTCATGGAAAAATTTAAAGGCACGGAAGTTTACGTCCTGAAAAACAAAGTCTACGCTGGTAGTATTGTTTCCGAGGCCGTTGTCGAGGTCAAAGAATGGCCCAAAAATGGAATTCTGGCTGATCACATCAAAAAAGACGAGCTGCCCAGCTTTATCGGCGCCGCTTTCCTGACCCCGCAGGCCGCAGGGACCCCCTTACTCAAATCCAACTTGGTCACCGCGCAAAGCCGTAGCAATTATTTCTCCGCCCTGATTCGCAAGGGCATGAAAGCCACCTCCATCGATATCAGAGGTTCTGACGGCTACGTCCTCGGGGCCCTTCAACCAGGGGATTATATCGATATCGTTTTAAATTATACCATGCCCATTGACGTCAAAAAAAACAAACAAGAACCCATCAATGTCGTGCAAACCCTGTTTAAAAACGTCCGGATTCTGGCCATTGACGGTCAATTTAACTTTGCCGCCAACCCCGAAACCACACCCCAAGGTGCCCCCCCACAACAGGGTAAAGTGGCCAGAAGCGTCACACTGGAGGTCACCGAAAAAATTGCAGAAATTCTGGCTGTTGCCTCTAAAACAGGGGAAATTTCTGTGGTGGCCAACCCGCTGCAACTGTCTCTGTACAGTCAATTCACCCCAGAGGAACTTGAGAAAAAATCCGTCACCGCCCCCTATTTTATCGAGAGTGCCATGGATGGGGATTTCCAATCCCAAACCGTCACAACGGATGTCAGTTCCTTTATCGCCAGATTTAAGCCAGACCTAACAAAAACAATCAAAACCGGAAAACCATCCCAAACAGGTGAGAACGAAAATTTGTTCATCATGCTCGGTTCCGCCAAAGGCAAACAAGAAACGAAAAAAGATATTTCATCCCCTGAAACCCATAACAAAACCGAAAACGCCCAAGACCAAGAAGAGCAAGAAAAGGTTTTCATGATGCGCGGCTCTGCCAAAGGGAAGCAAGAGGAATCTAAGAATCTCTCTGCCCCTGTTAATCCTTAAGGTTTGATCTTTTTTATTGAAAGTTTATGTTATGACGATGAAAAAATATATCCCCTTGATTGCTTTGGCTCTCTTCCTATCTCATGCCCCTCTGGCCAATGCCATGGAGCTCATGGCCGGAACAGGGAAATTTATCCCCCTGAACAAACCCGCCAAGGCCGTTTTCGTGGCCAACTCTGAAATTGTGGATGTGTCCGCAGAGTTTGCCAACATGTTGTATGTTTACGGCCTGAAACAGGGCTCAACCACCCTGCACGTTTTGGATGCCGAGGGCAAAATTGCCTACACCGAAACCATCACCGTGTCCATGAACACCGC
>CANGYM010000049.1 GCA_947458145.1 Alphaproteobacteria bacterium
CACCAAACCCACGCACACCAACAGCACGCAAAGCCGCAACACCACACCAAAAACCCTACCCCAAACCATAAACACCAACAAAAACCCCCCAATCACCATACAAACGCATGCACAAAAAACAAAACACCCGCCACCTATCCTAACAAAATCAAACTTAAAACAACGTTAATAAGGGGGGGGTTAAAAAGCGGGAACAAAGAGCTTGCTTTGACAACACTGATTATTTCCCTGTTCCTTTTTGAGGTTTTCTGTTACGTTGACGGCGAAGTTAGATTCCTTTCCCTTCATTAAAACAAATTCTTTAAAACAAACCTTGGGTGATTCATCATGATGCGATTCTTTTCTTTGTTTTTGACCTTGGCATTGACCGTCTTTCTGGCGGCGTGCAGCACACAGCGTGCCAATACTGTTGAGGACAGCGGCTTTTTGGGCGCCGATCTTTATAAAAAAATGGAATCCAACACAAACGACGATACGCGGGCGCTGCGCGTTTACAAAAGCGCCAACGCCAAAAATCCTGCGTATATGAAGCGCTTTACAAAGGTTATGCTGAATCCCATTGCAGTGTATCTGCAGGATGATCAACTGAAAGATGTTGGTCAAAAAAATGCCCAAGTCATCGCCAATCAGTTTTATGACAAAGTGAACGCGGAGCTCTCTAAAGACTACACCATGGTCAACACCAAAGGGCCGGATGTTTTGGTCATCACGGCAGCCATCACCAATTTAGAGAATGCCAACTCCACCATGAATGCGATTTCTACGGTGGTGCCTTTGGCCGTTGTGACAACATCAGCCTACACCTATTTCTCTGACGAACCCAGCTATCAGGGCCAAGTTGCTGTAGAAGCCAAAGTGGTGGATGGTGGAACGAACAAAGTTCTGGTCGCGGCACAGGACCGTCGTTTGGGTGGTAAAGGCGTTGGTGAAAAAACCCTGAGCTCTTGGCATGACGTGGAAAACGCTCTGACTTTTTGGGCCCAGGCCACCCGTCGCAGCCTGTGTGAACTGCGGGGCGGCACCACATGTATTGCCCCCACGATACAGTAACGTTGCCATGGCTTTAATGGGGCCAAGGTGGCTTTAGGATGAAGGCTTTTCTGTGAAACCCTTGGGTGTTTTGGTGTCAGGGTATGGGTCAAATTTACAGGCCATACTGGATGCCTGCGCCCAAGGTGTCATCGCGGGCCGTGTGGCCTGCGTGATTTCCAGCAATCCTAAGGCTTTGGCGGGAGAGCGAGCGCAAAAAGCCGGCGTTCCGTATCATGTCCTGCCAAAACTTAGCGCCGAAGAGCGAGATGATCACATCACAGCCGTATTAAAAAACCATGACGTTCAGGGGGTGTGTTTGGCGGGATACATGCGCCTTCTCACGGCTGGTTTTGTAGAGACATGGTGGGACCGCTTGCTGAACATCCACCCCAGTTTGCTGCCGTCCTTTAAGGGCCTTCATGCCCAGCGTCAGGCCATCGTGGCCGGTGTTAAGGTTACGGGATGTACGGTGCATTTTGTGCGCCCCGCCATGGATGAAGGCCCCATTGTCCTGCAAGCCACCACCCCCGTTTTTGAGGATGATACCGAAGACAGCCTGAGCCAGAGGATTCATGCCTTGGAACACAGGATTTATGTGCAGGCCCTGCGCTGGTACTGCGAAGATCGCTTGATCATTAAGAATGAGCGGGTGTTTTTAACCCCATAAAGGAAAAGCGCATCGCATGAGGAGGGGGTTTTTAAGGCCCCACTTCGGTGATGATCAGGTTTTGGGATTTCAGCACGCGGGCGGCCACACTGTTGGCTTGCTCCAGCGTCACGGCATTGATCAGGGAGGCCCGCTGATCCAAGTAATCCAGCGGCAAGTTTTGCTGTTGCATATACAGCATCAGGGCCGAGAGTTTTTTGGTACTGTCCTGTTGCAGGGGAAACGATCCGTTTAAATAAAGTTTCGCATCGGTGAGTTCTTGGGGGGTGATGCCTTTTTCCCCGACATCCTGCCAAATGCTTTGGGTCAGAGAGAGGGCCTGATCCATTTTATCCGCGGCGGCGCTGACCTGACCCAAAATCAGGGGGCCAGCCCCCATATCGGTGAGCATGGTGCCAATACCGTAAGTCAGGCCCCGTTTTTCCCGAATCTCGTCCATCAAGCGGGATGAAAAACTGCCGCTGCCCAGCGTATAATCCACAATCATCATGGCATAAAAATCGGGGTCTGTGCGCCGGATGCTGGCATGGCCAAAAAACGCCACATTTTGGGGAACATCGCGGGCTTGGTGCACCTTTTGACCCTTTTTCAGGGTTAGGGGCACAACGTGGGCGCACCCTGCCGTATCCGGCAAATCCCCAAAAAGCTGATTGAGCAGATCTTTGGCCTCGGCGGCGTCAATATCCCCCGCAATCCCCACCGTGAACTGACGACGGGTGAAACAGTTGCTGAAAAAGGTCTGCACGTCTTTGGGGGTCAGGCGTGCCACGGTTTCGCGGGTGCCTTCGATGGGATGGGCATAGGGGTGTCCGGCAAAGGCCGTCTGCCACCACAAATCTTGGGCCAAAATGCGGGGCGTTTGCTCTTTATAATCGAAATAGCTGGATTGCTGACGCTTGATGCGGCTCAGGTCCTCTTTGCTGAAGGCAGGATGCAGAAAACTCAGGCGGGCCAACCGGACGGCGGGCTCTGTCTGGCTTTTTAAAAACTGCAGGCGCCCCACCAAATCATCCCGCGTGGCGTTATAGGACAATTGGATGGCGTGGCTTTCCAAGGCTTTTTTATAGGATAAAGCATCATATCCCTGAACACTTTCCGTCAGCATGGCGGCGGTAATGGCAGAGAGGCCATCTTTGCCTTTGGGATCAAAGGCACTGCCTGCCTTGAAAGAAAAATCAATGGAGATAATGGGAACGCTGGCATCGGAAAACAGCAAAGCTGTTTGATTGTGACCATAAGAAAGTGGAAGGGGGGCTTTGGCCATACTGATTCCTGACAGGCAAAACACGAAAAAAAAGAAAGCAAAAAACCGTTTCATGGCGCGACTATAGGCGGGAGAAGCACCCATGACAAGGCAGATGTTGGTGGACCTATACGGAGGCCGCCCCATGATTCTTGCATGGGCAAACCCTATTGCCCACCCGTCACCAATAGAGTAGCAAAGAAAGCATGGACACGGCATGCACAATCCTTTTTCCGGCACCACACAATGCCCCTGCATCAGACAAAGGGCCCCTGCATCAGGATATGGAAACGCTGGAGGGGTACGTTCCCCGTCTGCGTCCCATGTTACAAAAATTGCTGGGGGGACATCAGGTTTTGGATGTGCTCTGGCATGTGCCAACGGGGATTGAAACCCTGATTGCCTCACCGGCGGCGCTTCCCCACTTGGTGGGTCAGACGGTTCAATTGCCCCTGTCCCTGTTTGATCAGCGCCTGCCCCGCACGCGCACGCAACCCACCCTGATTTATGGCAAAGATGCCCACGATACTGTGGTGGAATTGGTGTTTTTCAAAGGGAATCCCACCTATCTTCGCCGCGCTTTCCCTTTGGGACAAACGCGCTTTGTTCGGGGAAAACTGGAATGCCTTGGGGGGCTTTACCGCGTGGTGCATCCCCTCAGTGGAACGCGACCGTTGATGGCTTCCCCTTGGCATGTGCCCACGTATCCTTTGTGCACGGGGATCACGCCCGCTGTTTTGGGGCCCATGATCCGCAGCGCCCTGAAAAAACTGCCCCCTGTGCCGGAATGGCTGCCAGAGGCTCTGCTGCGCACGGCGGGCTGGCCGTCTTTTAAGGACGCTTTGTGGGCCTATCATGCTCCTAAACATAAGGAGGATTTGGATGCCACATCCCCCCATCGGATGCGGCTGGCCTTTGATGAATTGCTGGCCCGTTTTCTCAGCCTGAAACTGGCACGCCACACCCAAAAGCAGCACGAAACCCCCACCATGACCGGAGGGGGGCAGCGGTATGCTGAGGCGTTGGCGGCTCTGCCCTTTGCCCTAACCGATTGCCAACAGGGGGCTTTGAGGGATATTGAATCCGATCTATCCTCCCCCCGTCCTATGCGACGCTTGCTGCAGGGGGATGTGGGCAGCGGCAAAACGGTGGTGGCTTTTTTATCCGCCGTCATGGCCAAAGAGGCCGGATACAGCACCGTTTTAATGGTGCCCACAGAACTGCTGGCCCTGCAACATGCCGCCACGTTGGCACCGTGGGCCGAGGCTTGCGGCCTGACCCTGATGACCGTAACGGGTAAAGATCGGGGACGCGTGCGGGATCAAAAACGCGCCCTGTTGCCCAATGTGGACATTTTGATTGGCACCCACGCCTTGCTTCATGAGGAGACCTTAATGCCCACCCTGGGGCTGGTGGTGATTGATGAACAACACCGCTTTGGTGTGTATCAACGATTAAAGCTGGCCCATGATGGGGCCGCCCAAAATTTGTTGGTGATGACGGCCACCCCGATTCCCAGAACGTTGCAGTTGATCAGTTATCATGACATGACCTGCTCGGCCCTGCGCACCAAGCCCCCCAACCGCCAGCCCATCGAAACGCGGACCTTGCCGATGAAGGAAACCCCCACCTTGATTTCGCGCCTGTCGTCCATTGTGGCCCAAAATCAAAAGGTATATTGGATTTGCCCCCTGATTGATCCACAGGAAGACGACACCCGTTTCACGGCGGCCACAACGCGCTTTGACGTTTTAAAAAACCATTTCGGCCCCCGCGTGGGGTTGCTGCACGGTCAAATGAAAAGCGATCAGAAGGAATCCACGCTGGCGGCCTTTGCCGGAACAGATCTGGACATTCTGGTGTCCACCACCGTCATTGAGGTGGGCATTCACGTCCCCGAAGCCACGGTAATGGTCGTTGAAAATGCTGAACATTTCGGCCTTGCCCAGCTGCACCAGCTGCGGGGACGTATTGGGCGGGGGACGTTAAAAAGCCACTGTCTGCTGCTGTATGGCCCCGCCTTAACCCAGACGGCCAAGCGTCGTCTGGCCATTTTGCGGGAAAGTGAAGATGGTTTTTTTCTGGCCGAAGAGGATTTGAAAATTCGCGGGGGCGGGGATGTGATGGGGGCGGAACAAAGCGGCTGGCCCACCTTTCGCTGCGCCGATATGACCGTGCATGGGGATTTTGTGGAAAAGGCGAATCGCATGGCCGCAGATTTTGTGCGCCAAAATCCCACATTGGTGGGGGATCAAGGCCGTGCCTTGCGGACACTGCTGTCACTGTTCGGGCGACAGGACACGTTGGATCTGCTGCACGCGGGATAGAAAGGGCTTTCTCAAGCCGATGGCACGCACAATCCGCGTTTCGAGGGGGCCTGTAAAAACGAACGCCACGTTTCGGATAAAACCCCCGTGGTGGAGGGAATGTGATGGATACGCTCTGCCAGCGGCAGACCATCCTGTTTAAAAAGGCCTTGATAAAAATTTTGCAAATCCGCGATAGCTTCGCGGGAATGTCCGGACCGTTTCAGGCCGATCAGATTCAGGCCGCGCAATGATCCCCGCTCGCCCATGACGAGGGCATAGGGCAGAACGTCCTGTTCAACCCCCGTTAATCCGCCGATCATGGCGCCCCGCCCGATGCGAACAAACTGGTGAACCGCGCACAGCCCCCCCAGAACAGCATCGTCCTCAACCACCACATGGCCCGCCAGTGTGGCGTTGTTGGCCATAATCACCCGATTGTGAACCCAACCATCGTGGGCCACGTGCACGCCCACCATCAACAAACAATCATCCCCCACCCGCGTATGAAAACCGCCCCCCGCGGTGCCGCTATTGATGGTAACATGTTCCCGAATCACTGTACGGGCCCCGATGGTGGTATAGGACGTTTCCCCCGCATATTTCAAATCCTGCGGTGGGGTGCCCAAAGAGGCAAAGGGATAAACCACGGTATCTTCCCCCACAACCGTATGCCCATCCACAACAACGTGACTGATCAAGCGCACCCCCCGATGCAGGGTCACATGGGGGCCCACCACGCAAAAGGGACCCACAGACACATTGTCATAAAGAACAGCAGCGGGATCCACCACAGCCAAAGGGTGAATGGCATTATTAGATGTCATCATCAGGGGCATCCCCATCAACAATCATGGCGGAAAAGACAGCCTCGCAAACACGGATGCCCTCAACTGTGGCCTCAGCCTCAATCTTCCACACCCGCCGACGGCGCACCACAGCCCGAACATCGTAAAAAACCTGATCCCCAGGAACAACGGGTTTTCGAAATTTGGCGGTTTCAATGTTCATGAAATAAACCAGCTTGCCCCGCATATCTTCCCCCAGGGCGATCCCCACCAAAACACCGGCGGTTTGGGCCATGCCCTCGATTATCAAAACACCTGGCATCACGGGTTTTTGGGGGAAATGGCCTTGGAAATGGGCTTCGTTAATGCTGACGTTTTTGATGCCGCGGGCACGATGGGGGGCCTCAACAAACAAAACACGATCCACCATTAAAAAAGGATAGCGATGGGGGATCAATTGACAGATATCTTCAATATCCAAATCGTGAACCACAGTGTCATCTGTTTCCACGTTTCTGCGAAGTTTTTTCATCCATCTCATGGGCGGGCAAAACGCATTCCAATCTTAGTTATGCATTCCATAACAGATTATCCCAAAATGACCAAAGAGTTTGTGTCAGAGATTCAGGGAAAAACTATGGAGGCTCGGAAGGGAATCGAACCCCCGTGCAAGGATTTGCAGTCCTCTACATCACCACTCTGCCACCGAGCCTTTGTGGATTTTGTCCTTCATACCGCCTTCATGGGCAGAAAGCAAGAGTTGCTTCAGACGTTCTGTGCCAACATAAAAATGGCCCCGCAGAAAACCACGGGGCCATTCCCATTCAGCATCTTTGGGGTTTAGAACTGGGCACCAACGTTAGTGAAAGTACCATTAACTTTCGTTGTCAGAGCTTTCACGCCAACAACAAGAGCCACCCCAATGAGCGCCGCAAGCAAAGCGTACTCAATAATGGTCGCCCCAGATTCATCCGCTGTAAAAGCGGACAGTTTCGTTTTTAAAGAAGATATCGTTTTCATAATCCTAACCTTTGTTCGATGTTTGTTTAATTGAAAGGGTTAAGAGTTTCCTTTGCCTGTAGGATCCACCCACAAGGCGGGGGTGACTCTTAAGAGAATCCGGCCCCGCAGAAAACCACGGGGCCGTTCCCATTCAGCATCTCTATGGTTTACAGCTGGGAACCAATGTTAGTTAAAGTACTATTGACTTTCGTTGTCAGAGCTTTCACGCCAACAACAAGAGCCACCCCGATGAGCGCCGCAAGCAAAGCGTACTCAATAATGGTCGCCCCAGATTCATCCGCTGTAAACGCAGACAGTTCCGATTTTAAAGAAGATAATTTTGTCATAATCATAACCTTTCTAAAATTAAAAGCGTGTTTTTCACGTATCCTCACTATGGCAAAAAAAGGTTAACGAAAGGTTAACGATTTTATCCGAAAGATTCTGCTGCGTTTCTGGCCATTGCAAGATGGTTTTATGGCAATCGTGGGAAAAACAGTCTGAAAAAAAACGATGTGTTCTTAACGTTTATGGTCTAGACTGGGCCAAATCTAAAAAAAACTGAATTTATTTAAGGAGTCACTGGCATGAGTTCCCCTTCCAATCCCCCCCCATCCCAGGATCCGGATCCCTCCATTCCCTTTGTTTCCCCTGCCGTTATGGCGGATGTGATGAAAAAGGCGCAGGGCGTCGCGGCGGATTTTCTGGCGCGTCATGCAGGCCCCCAATCCAATGACATGTCCCATTTGATTGAGGCGTTTGGCCATTTCTACGGCAAAATCCTCACCAATCCCCTGTATCTTTACCAATCTCAGATGGATCTTTGGAAAAACTACATCACGCTGTGGCAGCGCACCAGTGAACGTATGCTTGGCGCCGTACCCTCTGCCCCCCCTGTGGCCACGCCAGATGTTGGGGACAAGCGGTTTTCGGATCCCTTGTGGCAGGAAAACGCCCTGTTTGACTTTATTAAGCAAAGCTATCTGTTAACCTCTCACTGGGTGAACGGTTTGGTTAAAAATGTTGAGGGGCTGGATGAGAAAACGGCCCAAAAAATTGCCTTTTACACCAAACAGATGGTGGATGCCGCTTCGCCCACCAATTTTGCCATGACCAATCCGGCAGTTTTGCGGGAAACCTTGGCCACAGGCGGGGAAAATCTGGTGAAGGGTTTGCAAAATTTGTTGGCGGACCTAGAGCGGGGCGACGGCCATTTGTCCATCAGCATGACGGATTACAAAGCCTTTGAGGTTGGCAAAAACCTCGCCACCACCCCTGGGAAGGTCGTTTTTGAAGATCCCCTTTTCCAGCTGATTCAATACGCCCCCAGCACCAAAACCGTGTTTAAGGTGCCGTTGTTGATTATCCCCCCCTGGATCAACAAATTTTATATTTTGGATTTGCAGGCCAAAAATTCCTTTATCAAATGGGCTGTGGATCAGGGCCACACCGTTTTTATCATGTCGTGGGCCAATCCCGGCCCTGATTTGGTGGGAACAACCTTTGAGGATTACATGATGGCGGGCTATACAGCCCTAAAACAGATTGAATCGTTAACCACCCAGCCATCGGCAAACGTCATCGGCTATTGCATCGGGGGCACGGCTTTGGCCGGCCTGTTGGCGTGGCTGAAGGCCAAGAAAGAAGACAAACGGGTCGCCTCCGCCACCTTTTTCACCACCCTGATGGACTTTTCTGAGCCTGGGGATCTTGGTGTCTTTATTGACGAGCCCCAAGTGTCCGCACTGGAGAAAAAAATGGCCGCCAGCGGCGGCTTTCTTGACGGGCGCGATATGGCCACGACGTTTAACCTGCTGCGTTCCAACGATTTGATTTGGTCCTTTGTTGTGAACAATTATATGATGGGGAAAGAGCCCTTTCCCTTTGATTTGTTGTACTGGAACTCGGATTTCACCCGCCTGCCGGCCAAAATGCACAGCTTTTACCTGCGTTCCATGTATATGAACAACCTGTTGATCCAAAAAAATGGCCTGACGTTGGGGGGGGTGCCCATTGACCTGCGCACCATCACAACGCCCAGTTACTGGATCTCCACACGGGAAGATCACATTGCCCCATGGCGGGCCACCTATACCGCCACCCAGCTGTTTGCCGGAGAAAAAACGTTTCTTTTGGCCGGCTCTGGCCACATTGCCGGCATCATCAACCCCCCCGAAAAACAAAAGTACGGGTACTGGATGAACAAGGCCCTGCCGCCGCAGGCCGAAGATTGGCTGAAAGACGCTGTGGAATCCAAAGGATCTTGGTGGCCCCAGTGGCAGGAATGGGCGGCGCAGAAGGCCGGAGAGCAAGCCCCCCCCCGCACTTTACCCACCAAAGGCGAGGATGCCCCGGGCCGCTATGTACGGGTGCGATAGGGGCGCCCTAAAATTCAAAGCATGGATGGGGCAATATATTTTGCCCCGTCTCACCTAAAAATCAAAAATATCCATAACTTGGGACAGGCCGCTCTTTTTTTTCTTAAAAGGCCGCCCTTGCCCATAATGATCATCATAATCACCACGATCATGGTGTGCATAGGCCCCGTGGCCTCTTTTGTCGTATTCCGATGCGGGGGGTCTGGATGGGTAAGAGGCATGCTCTTCTTCAGCCGCCTGTTTGATAAAGGATAAAAGTTTTTCCAATTCCCCTTTGTCCAGCCAGATCCCCCCGCTGGTGGGGCACACATCAATTTCAATCCCAAAGCGATGGATGGGTTTCATGGGGGATCCGTCAATGGGGGATGTCAGCAAAGGCATAAAAACTCCGTCAGGTTAAACCGTCTCTCTATAAAAATAACTCAAAATTTTAAAAAATCAAGAATGCCCTCAAAAAATGTAGGAGCAACTTGATAATGTCCTCTTTAGCAAATTAAGAATGTCCGCTTTAGGCTTTTGTTTTGTCATGAAGCGGGGGTTTAGAGATGGTGGGCTTTGGGGTACGCGAGATGGATCGTTGGTCGGTATTGGAGCGGGTTCGCAGGG
>CANGYM010000050.1 GCA_947458145.1 Alphaproteobacteria bacterium
ACTCTGTTTTCCAATCCCAAGCGCTATTGCCGCCCCAACGGCGGCGGCATCGGGGCCATCGGTACAGCCCTGTTGGCATTGGATAAAATCAACGACGTAGGCACGGGCGTGATTCAGGCCTTGGCTAAGGTGGTGGAAACGGCCATTGTGTTGTTTGACCAACATTTGGGCCCTGCTCTGCTGAGTGTGGTGATGGTGATCTACAGCATCATGGCGTTGTGGGCCATTGCCAAGCTGCTGATGCCCTTTGGCCGCCCGGGCAATGCCGGACAGACCATGAACGGCCTGTTGACTTTAACCGGCACAGTGGGGATTGTGGCGTTGATGCTGAGCAATCTCAGTTTGCTGACGTCACTGGTGTTTTTTCCCATCATGAGTTTGATGACAGATCTGGGTGACCTCAGCACCGGCACATTTCAAAGCACCTCCGCCATATCATCCGAATGCAAGGCAGCCCAAGGTCAATCCATGTCCGGCGATGCCGGCAAAAACGCCAAACTGCTGGCCACCCGCATGACCTGTACCGTGGATCAGGCCATGCAACCCTTAAAACAAACCCTGCGCATCTCCATGGCCAGTTTGAAGCGGTTGGAAAATTTGGATTTGGGTCCTCTTGGCCTTATACCCGCTGTTAGTTTGGGCGCTAAAGTGATCATCTTCGTCAGCGCCATCCCCTTGGCGGTGATGTCGGCCACCGCCATTTTGGGGATTATTGCCACCACGGCGCAGGCCTTTTGGAAAATCGCTTTTGAGTTTTTTAAATTGGCCCCTGCGGTGGCGGCCTTTGCCTTTCGCCCCACGCGGGGGGTTTTCGCCACCAGTGTGAAGGGGTGGATCAGCCCCATCATGATTTTTGCCGTGACCTATAGCATGCTGGGATTATCATCAAACATTGTGTGCAATCTTGAGGTCGCCAAAACCTCCTCAGGCCCCGTGACCCTTTGCAACAATACCGAAGGGTATGTTCAGGGCATCGCCGAAGCCCCCTATGATTTACAGGCCGAATTTCGTGAGAAAAAAGAGGGAGAGGCCGTTTTCCCCATGATCACCAAAAGCATCTGGATCAGTTTGGCGTTTTTCACCCTCTTCATCAACAGCTCGCTGCGCTTGGCCGCCAAGATGGACTGGGTGGGCGGCGGCGGTCTGGCCGATGGATTGCAAAAACTGGTCAACAACACCATGGGCAATCTGGATCATTACAAAGCCACCGCCGGCAAAACCGGGGGCCTAGCCAGCGATGTGGCCCAAAAAGCCTGGATGGAATCCGGTGAGAAGAAGAAAAAAGAGGGTAAAGAGGATAAAGACAAAAAAGAAGAACCCAAAGGGAGTTCCGAAGGCAAGCCCGATCAACAGAATGCCAACAATACGGGTCAACAGACCCAAGCCTCTAATCCTGTGGATGAAGCGGTAAACAAAAGATCTCCCTCTCAGTTGAAACAAAGGACACCCGTAGGATGACCCGCATCCCCCTGATCATTGCGATGATGCTGGGCCTGCTGTGGGGGCAGGGGGCCCATGCGCAGACGTTTGTGCCTGATGCTTCGCCTGGGGCAGAGCAGCAGGATCCTTTTGCCCCGTCGCCGCCACTGGTCCTGCCCCCAGATGTCATAGAGGACGCCTTTAAAAAACAATCCACGATCAATGATGCCATAGAAAATGGCGAGTTTGATAAGGCCGTTGAGACCAACACCCCCCAAAAACGTCTGGCGGAAACCTGCCAGACCTATGAAGACATTCAGGGCGATGTCACCGGCAACAATCCGGCGGCCAGTTTGACCCAAAATTTCCTGCGGGCCTTTGCGGCCCTGCAAAAGGCCTTTAATGCCAAAATTGCCGATGCGTCCGTGGGGTTGGGGTTGATTTTGCTGGTGGTGTTTTCGCTGTTTTATGTGCTGCGGATGTTGTTTCCCTTTACCCCGTATGGCCAGATTGCCGATACCTATAACCAGATTTTCAATCTGTGGGGGGTGGCCATTGTTGTGTTTTTGATTGTCATGAACCCCAACTTTATCCCGAATAATGTGGTGTACCCGATTTTCAAAAGTTTGATTAACGCCAATTTCAGCTTGCTGCAGGTGTCATCCACCTTGGCTAGGGATGCAACAGAGGGCAAAGCCACAACAGACCCCAGCTGCTTAGGAAACTCGGGGGGCAGTGACCCGCTAGAGCGCATCATTCGCGGCATCGTCGAACAAACCACCTACGCCCAAGGCGTCAGCATGAACAACCTGTGCATCAGCATGAGCATCCTCGGCTTCGCCAACCCCAACGACCGCGACCGGTGTTTTGAGGCCAACAAAAAAAAGGAAAAACAAGAGGAAATAAAGGCCTGTAAGGAACAAAGTGTGGACGCCAAGGTATCCTGTGGCCTGCAGGTGACGGGTCAATTTCTTGGGGGCTTTTTTAACGGGGCCGTGAAGGTGCTGGTGGGGCTCTGGGATCTGGCAAAAAATAAATTTTGGGGGGGGGAGCCGGATAACGTTGTCGAAGGATTTTTTAACTTCATCATCGCCATGATTTTTGCCTTTGGCCTGTTTATGATTGCGCTGTATAAATATCTGATGATCGGTCTTTATATGCTAGAGGCCGCCATGCTGCCCTTTATCCTGTCGGCATTTTGGAGTTTGATTATGATCATCGGCATCATTCCCGCGGGGCGAGAGGTCATCAAAACCGCCTTTTTCGCCGTCCTGCAGGGGGGGGCCACCATTATCTTTCTGGGGGTTGGCCTATCCGTCATCGCCGCCATGGATTCCTATGTCTGGTATCAATTTACCAAAGATCCCAATTTGATCCAATCAACGCTGGTGACCCCCAAAAACTTTATGTACGCATGGCCCCTGTGGATGATTTTGATCACCAGCTTTGCCGGCATCAACGCCCTGAAACAGGCGCGGTCCATGGCGGAATCGGTGTTTAAAACGGGCCTGAGCTTACAAATCGCCGACAGCCTGTTTAACACCTTTAAGGGGATGGTGTATTTTGCCATAGATGTTGCAGGGGATCTGGCGACCTCAGGGGTTGCCAGCAAAGTGCGCCGCGTGGTGCTGCGCTGATGCACCTGATCTATTGTCCCTGTCCTGATGCCGACGTGGCTGCGGCCTTGGCCCGCGGCCTGTTGGAACAGCGTTTGGCCGTGTGCGTGAACATCATCCCCGCCGTCACATCCCTGTTTGTGTGGGACGGTCAGATTGTTCAGGAAACCGAAGTGGTCATGGTGGTGAAAACCCTCACCCCCCAAGAGGCCTCGGATGATCTAACCCAGCATCATCCCTATGACGTGCCCGCCATCATCATCATCCCTGCGGATGCCAATGCGGCCTTTCAATCGTGGGCCGAGGGCATATGAGCATCGAAACCCTGCCCCCCCTGCGGGACATTGTGGCCCAGCACGAACTGGTGGCGAAAAAACGGCATGGGCAAAATTTTTTGTTTGATTTTAATGTGTTAAAAAAAATTGTGCGCTTTTCAGGTGCAGCAAAACAGGATACCGTGGTGGAAATCGGTCCGGGCCCAGGGGGCCTGACCCGCGCGTTGTTTTTAGAGGGCTATCAAAACATCATCGTCATTGAAAAAGACCCCCAGTTTCTGGATGTTCTGCGCGACATTCAGGCCGTAGCCCCCCTGCAGATTGTCATGCAGGATGCTTTAACGGTGGATTTTTCCCAATTGGGGCAGGGGCCGCGCCACATCATCGCCAATCTGCCCTATAACATCAGCACGCCCCTACTCACCCGTTTTTTAAATGCCAAGGGCGACATCGCCAGCATCACCGTTTTGCTGCAAAAGGAAGTCAGCGAACGTATGGCGGCGGGGCATGGCAGTAAGGTTTACGGACGCCTGAGCATCTTGGCCCAGGCCTTGTGCGATGTGGCCCTTGGCCCCATTGTGTCAGGACAGGCCTTTGTGCCCCCGCCCAAAGTCACATCCCAAGTCATTCGCCTGATCCCCAAACCCACCGACGTGTGTGTGAAGACCTTGCAGCACGTCACGGCGGTGGCGTTTCAGGCGCGGCGGAAAATGATCCAAAGCACGCTGATGAAGGCTCTGCCCCTGACGCCAGAGGACCTAGAGGCCCTGAATTTAACCCCCAGCCACCGGCCAGAGCAGATTCCCGTTTCCACATTTGTGGCGTTGGCCCAACTTTTGCAACCGCGTTTACATTTGGGCAATCTTTGTCTGCCATAAATTTTTTAAGACGGTTAAAAAAAACATAAGATTATGACGAACCTTCGAAACGGTTTACAAACGGGCTTGCAGCAATCCTTGGTGATGACGCCAAAGCTGCAACAGGCCATCAAATTGTTACAGTTATCGTCCGTGGAGGTTTCGGCGGAAATTGGCCCGTATCTTTTGGAAAATCCCCTGCTAGAGCTGGATGATGGCCTCTCTGAGGGAGCCAAGGCGCCCTCAGCCGAGGATCCCAACGATCTGGACATCAGTGATCAGGATTTTTGGGATCCCAGTTCGGATTTATCCTGCATCGATTTGCCCCATGGGGACACCGATCACGACGTTCTGCTGGATCGCGGGGAAGACGAGGGCCTGCGCTCCTACATCACCCGCCATATCGGCCTGTTGTTTTCCCACCCGGGGGATATTCTGATTGCCCTGCGGTTGCTGGATGGGCTGGATGCCTCGGGTTATCTGGTGGACGATACGGCGGACATTGCCCAGCAACTGGGGGCCGCGCCAGAGGATGTTTTGCATGTCCTAGAGATTCTGCAAACGCTGGAGCCCGCAGGATTGTTTGCCAGAACGCTGGCGGAATGCCTCAGTTTGCAGCTGCGGGACCGCAACCGTCTGGACCCCCAAATGGAAACCTTGATCGACCATCTGGATGATCTGGGCGGCCAGCACTATGACAAACTCATGTCCTGGTGCCAAGTGACGCGGGACGAGCTCAAGGCCATGGTCACAGAAATTAAAAGTCTGAACCCCCGCCCGGGCACCCGTTTCCTCAGCGAACGCGCCGAAACCATGATCCCCGATGTTCTGGCGAAAAAGGACGCGGCGGGCCTGTGGCAGGTTCAATTGAATCCGGCGGCCTTTCCCAAAATCACCTTTCAACAGGCGGTGTATGATGATTTGAAACATCGTTTGCAGCGGAAAGAAGACAAAGCCTACCTCACCCAAAGCCGCAGCAACGCCGACTGGTTATTGCGGGCCCTGCAACAGCGGGCCGAATCTATTTTTAAGGTCGCATCAGAAATCGTTCAGCAGCAACAGGCCTTTTTAAACCACGGGATTGTGTATCTAAAACCCATGGTTTTGCGGGATGTGGCGGAAAAAACGGGCCTGCACGAAAGCACCATCAGCCGCGTCACCACCCAGAAATTCATGGTCACCCCGCGCGGAACCTTTGAAATGAAATACTTTTTCGGCCAAGGGATTGCCAATGCCATCGGCACGACCTATAGCGCGAAATACATCAAAGAGCGCATTGCCCATCACATCAGCCGCGAAACCGAGCGCACCGTCCTTTCCGATGATGCGCTGGTGGAGGCCCTGAAACAGGAAGGCATCGACGCCGCCCGCCGCACCGTGGCCAAATACCGCGAGGCCATGAACATCCCCTCATCCGCCCAGCGTCGTCGGGGACTCAGGGCCGCGCTTTAGGGCAGGCTTTTTAAAAACCCCGTCTTTGCCAAACTTTCCTGATATTCCATCATCGGGTCCGAATCGTCCACAATGCCGCATCCGGTGTGCAGATACAGGCGGTTTTTCCCCCATACCAAGGTGCGGATCAGCACATTAAACTGCATCCCCCCCGTGGCACTGATATACCCCATGGACCCGCAAAACGGCCCCCGCGCCATGGGTTCGATGCGCGTGATTTCATCAATGGCTTTGATTTTGGGGGCGCCTGTGACGGATCCGCTGGGAAACAGGGTTTTCAGGATGGCTTGGGGGGATGTGTTCTCGTAAACCTTTCCCCGCAGCGTGCTGGTCATCTGATGGACATAGGAATAGGATTCCACCGACCACAACTGGGGCACCGTGACACTGCCCGCGTGACACAGCTTGGCCATATCATGACGCATCAAATCCACGATCATCAGGTTTTCGGCCCGATCCTTTGCGCTGGTTTGCAGGTGGGTTTTTAATCGCGCATCGTTGATCGGGTCCTGCGTGTCACGGGGCCGCGTGCCCTTCATGGGGCGCATGGTCAAATCGTTTTGGGGGCTTAGGTGAAAAAACAGCTCTGGCGACAACGACAGCAACACCGCATCCCCCATATCCAAAAACCCGCCGTAGGGGGCAGGGTGGCGCTGGTTTATATCGTGATACAAACGGGGCAGATCCTTTTGGGGATACGGGCCCTCAAACGCCTGGGCAATGTTCACCTGATACACGGTGCCGGCGGCGATGCTGGCGCGGGCATCCTCCACCATGGCGGTGTAGGCCTCTGGCGATAAACAGGGCGTTAAAACCGGCAGGGCAGGGCAGGGGGCTTGCCCTGCCGTTTCCTGCGCCGCCAGCAAACCCTTGTATGTGTCTTCCAACGTCCGAAGGCGGTTTTGGGCGGTGCTTTCCCAGGCCGTTGGTGTGGTTTCCGGAAACCCGCTGGCCATGGCCACCGCGCGTTTTTGGTCATGATCCAGCGCCAAAACCGCCGAATAATACCCCATCCACGCGAAGGGGTAGGGGGCATAGGGGGGGTGAGGCTTGATGGATTGCCGCTCTAGCCCGTGCAGCATTTCGTACCCCCAAAAACCCATCCAGCCGGTTTGAAAGGGGGGCAAGTCATCCTGATGGATCAGGGCAGGGCAGGGGGATCCCATATCCCAAAGGCCATCGGGGGCCGGCAGGGCATCGTGCCGAATCACCCTGTCAGGGGCAAACCCCAGATAGGTATAGCGCCCTGTATCCTGCAGCACGCAAATGCCGGCGGCCAATGGCATCACAGGGCCAACATAGGGCAGGCAGGAGGTTAAAACGGAAAACACAGGGGCAAAACCAGCGGGATGGGACACGGGCGCCCATCATACCCGATTATTGGGGAAAACGAATGACTTTCAAACCGCGTTGTTGGCGTTGACTCAGAACGTCATAACGACGGGCCCGATCTGCAGAGGCCACACGTTCGTAAACCGCCTGCACCGCAGGGGATGAAGAAACACGCGTAACAGATGTTGACGACGTAGGCTCGCCCCGTTGTTTGCGCCAAGCCGTCAGGATGCGTTTTTTATAAATCCTCTGCCGCTCTGGTGTTGCGGAATGATAATGCGCAATGGCCCGCGCCCATGTTTTGTGACGGGCCTTCAGCTCTTGCAAAAACTGCGCGGAATATCGGACGTTGGCGATGGGATCAAACCCTTCCTCCAGCGAAGAAAACGCCTTAGGGTGATGTTTCAGATTGATCTGCATACACCCGATGTCGATGCTTTTTTTGCCCTGCTTGCGGAATTTTTGAACGGCGGCAATGGCTTGCTGCTTGCTGTCATAGTAATGACCGGCCCCCTCAACGTTCAGGGTCCATGGCCAACCTTCTGTTTTTCCATTCAAATAACGCCCAGATTCTGTGACCGAGACGGCATCCAGCAATTGATAGGGCATGCCGTATTGCCGCTCAACCTGACGAATGGCGTCATAACACACGCCGGCCCACGCCTTTCCCCCAGCCATCAGGCCCAACAGCAAAAGACAAGCCGCGATCCGAAAAGACTTCATAACAAAAGAACGTGTTTTCTGAGGGTTAAGTTTAGACCGCAAATAATGAATAAACAGTAAAAAATAAACAACAAAAACCATTATATCATCATTTGCTTTTCATGTCGATTCTGTTTATGACAGAAGCCATACTCTTTTTTGGATGGGTGGCAGAGTGGTCGAATGCGCCGGTCTCGAAAACCGGTATAGCGGCAACGTTATCGTGGGTTCAAATCCCACCCCATCCGCCAGAGCACATTAAGGGTGTTGTATGGTGGATTGCTCTTCTTCTGTATTTGTTTTGTTGAGTGTCCATGATGTGTCATGACATGGATAAAACCCATTATCCAAAGGACAAGTCTTGATGCAAATGTTATTTATTGATGAATCGGGTACGTCGCCCGCCCCAGACAAGGCCTCAAAAGATCCTTGGTTTGTTTTGGGCGGGGTTATTATTCCGGATGATTTTTGGCATAGGGTAAAATCTGATCTTGAAGCGATTAAGAGGAAATTCTCTATTACAGGTGAAATCAAATGGCGGTTTTTTGCTCCACAGAAAAAAGGAGCCAAGCCTCATTCTCTTGATCATTTATCTGGCTTGGAAAAAGAAAGCCTGCGAACCGATTTATATGCCATTTTGAGAAAGTACAAATCCATCAAAACCATAGCCGTTGTTACGGATACCGCCTATGCCTACCATCAGTCATATATCAACACCCCCGATGATTTATATTGGTATACCTACAAGCAGATAGCAGAGCGTTTTCAATATTATTTACAAGACATTAGTCGCATCAGTGGGCAAAAAATCAATGGGATTATCGTATGTGATCATCGCGCCCCAAAAGATGACCAGCGTCTGCAAGAATTGCACAGCAAACTGCTATTGGGACACCACAATGCCTATTCCAGCTATAGCCATTTGATTGAAGGGTTATTTATTGCACCCTCGCATTTTAGCGTCGGCATACAATTTGCCGATCTGGTAGCGGGTGCTGTATTGCGTAAATTCAAGGCCAATGATGACCGTTTTTATCAGAAAATCGCAGACACGTTCCGCAAATCAGACTATGGAAAGGTGGAGGGCTATGGCCTTGTGCAATTTCCGAAAAAAGAAGGGTGACGCCGTGTCGGGATAATCCCAAGCCTGCAAAACGACGCAGTCACGGCGTATGATCTTTATCGCACAACAGGGGTTAAAAATCAAGAAAAAAGCTGGGAAATTTACTCCCCCCTCAACACCTCAATAAACGCCGACTGCGGAATCTCAACACGCCCGAATTCGCGCATGCGTTTTTTGCCTTCTTTTTGTTTTTCCAGCAGTTTGCGTTTGCGGGTGACGTCGCCGCCATAGCAGCGGGCCAGAACGTCCTTGCGGAAGGCTTTGATGGTTTCCCGCGCGATGACTTTGACCCCGATGGCGGCCTGAATGGGGACTTGGAACTGTTGGGCGGGTATGAGGTCTTTCAGTTTAACGCACATGGACCGGCCGCGTTTTTCGGCATTGGTGCGGTGGACCATGGTGGAGAGGGCATCCACCAGCTCGCCGTTCACCAAAATGGACAGCTTGACCAAATCCCCCTCCATAAACCCGTCCATGACATAGTCAAAACTGGCATACCCGCGGGACACGGATTTCAGGCGGTCGTAAAAATCATACACAATCTCCGCCAGCGGCAGGCGGTACACCAGCATGGCTTGCTTGCCGACGTAGGTCAGGTTTTTCTGGATGCCGCGCCGCTCGGTGCATAATGTCAAAATGGCGCCCAGGTATTCGTCGGGCACCAAGATGGTGGCCTCGATCCAGGGTTCCTCAATATGGGCGATTTTGCTGATATCGGGCAGGTCCGCGGGGCTGTGCAGCTCTTTCATGGTGCCATCATGCAAATACAGATGATAGCGCACGTTGGGCACGGTGGTGATCAGGTCCAAATTGAATTCGCGGGACAAACGTTCCTGAATGATCTCCAGATGGAGCAAGCCCAAACAGCCGCAGCGAAAGCCAAACCCCAGCGCGGCAGAGGTATCCGGTTCATACAAAAAACTGCCGTCATTCAGCGCCAGCTTGCCCAAACTGTCGCGCAAATGTTCAAAATCCGACGCGTCGATGGGAAACAGGCCGCAGAACACCACGGGCGTGACGGGTTTA
>CANGYM010000051.1 GCA_947458145.1 Alphaproteobacteria bacterium
GATTGTTCAGACAAACCCGCCCTGCCTTCTGGAAAGACTCCAGTGTTTTCAATTTATTTTCTTACTGAGCCGCGAACAAGCCTAGGTAAGCACGCCAGGCGCCGTTCGCAGTCCAGTACGAAAATAAAAAAGTGGAAGCACTATAACCTCAAATGCCTATGACAGCCCTCTCAGTCCCAAAACAATTTTCGGGTGTTTTTCCAACAATGCGTTCATCATCGCGGCTTGCCCTTTCCCCTGCAAATCCCCATACCCAACGACGCCACACAACAGGCCATGGCTGAACTGCGCACAGGGGGGGCCCAAACCTTTAAAACGGCGCAGGCGCTATTTGATTCTTGGGATGAACAGACACCTTGCTGATGAATCCACATATTCACCGCTCTTTTTGCGGCGAATATACCCCCTATTCACCGCAAAAGGGATCTTTATCTGCAGCCATCATCAGGGGAGGGGGATTTTTGATGGGTAGGGGTTTTCCCTTGACTTTGATAACCCATTGGGTTACCTTAGGAGTATGAAACTCAGCCTACCCTGTACTGTTGTGACCCATCATGGCTTTCTTAAGGAAGCGCAGCGGTATTGGGACGAAAAGGAATATAATGATTTCGTGAATTATATCGCCGAAAACCCCACAGAAGGGGATGAAATCCAAGGGACCGGCGGGCTACGCAAAGTCCGTTGGTCCCGCCCTGGCATAGGAAAACGGGGCGGTGTCAGGGTGATTTACTATTATCATAACATCGATCACCCCCTGCACCTGTTGTGGATATATGGAAAATCTGTTCAGGACACCTTGTCACCGGATAAACAAAAAATCTTGGCCAAGGTCGTAGAGGCAATCAAAAAAGCACAGAAAGGAAACACACCATGACAACCCCCAACAACGATGCAGATTCTCTTTTTCACGGCATTTTAGATGGCTTGCAGGGGGCTCTGGCTCACGCTCAGGGCAACCCCGCCCCAGGCACAAAAGTGCACACCATCATGGTGGCGGACGCTAGGGCGATACGGGAAAGCCTCGGCATGACCCAAGGCGTCTTTGCCCAAACGTACAACATTCCTGTCCATACTCTGCGGGGTTGGGAACAAAAACAGCGCCATCCCGACGCCGCTGCCTCTGCCTATTTATGGTCCATTGCCAAAATGCCAAACGAAATTGCCACAATCCAAAGGGAACACCACATCCCCCTTCAAACCGAAGAGGCCGTATAGAGCCACTCCGCCCCCCTCCATTCATCCCTTCTCAGGACTAATCATCCACCTGATCATAATACCGCGACTTGTCGGCCACGGCGCCGGTGGTGGGGCCGTTCAGATAGGCCTGATTCTGGGGCTGGGCCTGCTGATTTTGCAGCGTGGCCTGCAGGCGGGCCAATTCCCCGCGCAGGCGGGCATTTTCCTGCTGAACCACAGACACTTGCTGATCAATGGTGGCGCGGCAAACCTGATCTTGATAGCTGATGCCATCATTAAATCCCTGTTGATACCACTGATTCATGGCAGCAAAGGCAGGGGTCCCCGACAAAAACACACCCAAAACCAAGGCAAAAAAGACCAAGGAAGAAAATCCAAAACGGAAACGCACAAATAACCTCCACTTATTTTGTGTTGTTTTCTTTTAACCCAAAAGCCCCCCCCTGTCAAGGGGTCCGAAGACAAAGAGTTTTCCTTGTTTTTTCCCATAAAATCAACAACCAAAAGCCCCGTCCCTCCTTCGGGGAAGGCAGGGGAGAGGGGGACAGACGTCTCCCACTCACCACTCACCACTCACCACTCACTACTCCCCCCTCACCTACCCCTGATACCGCTGCACCTCCGCCAATCGGCGGCGGCGCAATCCGCCTGATGGCTGGCCGTTGACATACACCCAGCGCAAAAATTCTTTGGCGACACCGTCATGATTCCCCATCAGAATGTTCCGCCGCAGCGTGGAATGTTTTAACCGGCCGGCCCCCAAATTAAAGGCAAAGGAAACCAAGGCATCCCACTGGCCCTGCGACAGGTTCTGTGGCAACAGGGGGGAAATCTGCCCCTCAATCACCGCCAAATCCTGCCCCAGCAGGGTTTCCCCTTGGTGTTCGGAAATCCCCCCCGAAAAACGGGGAATCTCCTCGTTCTTAACACGATGGCCATACCCAATGGTCAAATACCCCGCCGGACAGCGGTACAGGGTGGGGGAAAATCCCTCAAACGCCTTGATCAAGGCGATTCCCTCAGGGCTGATGGTCCGCATCATGGCCGTTGCCCCGTTTTGCTTTTGGCGCGACTGATGGCATAGGCGGCGCTGCTCAGCCCCCCCGTCAACACCGCCGCCACTTGGGCGTAAGGGTGCAAAGGCGCAAACGGCTGCACCGTCACGGCCAAACTGCCCGTCACCGTGGCCACCGTGACCCAAAATTCACTGGTTTTCATCCCGAGTTTAAAAACGTTACTCATAATCATAATCCTTTATTATATTGATTGAAAAATTTTTGACAAATTATTTTTGCCAAAAATGGCGCTTGCGGGGGAAGACTCCGCAAAATCTGGGTATGTGTGTAGGGTGAGGGGGGGGCTAAAGGCGATGCAGCAACACGGGGCAGGGGCGGGAGGGGCGGGGCAAGATCAGGGGTCAGAGCAAAAAAAGCCCTTAAAACCCCCTGACCCCCCGCACATCCAGCGCATAGCCCTCCAGCCCCACGATGGTGCGGGTGGTGTTGGACAGCAGGGTCATGGACTTAACCCCCAAATCCACCAGAATCTGGGCCCCAATGCCGTATTCCCGCAACGTCGTGCTGGGGTTGGGGGTTTGCATCCCGTCATGCGTGTTCATAATCACCAGAACGCTGGCGGGGGCATCCTTTAACAGGGCCGCAGCCCGATGCAAACTGTCGGATATCCCCAGCAGATCCGGCGCCAGTTGCAACGTATGAACGCGGACCAACGGGACTTCGTCCCCATGCAAGGTGCCCTTGACCAGAACCAGATGCTGCCGCTGGGTCAGGGTGTTTTCGTAAACATACAGCGTGGCCGGCCCCAACAGGCTGTGATCCACCGTTTCGGTGGACAAACAGCGCACCAGACGCTCGCGCTGGCGACGCCACGCAATCAAATCGGCGATGGTCAACATGGGCAAATCGTGGGTGCGGGCAAAGGCCTGCAAATCCTCCCCCCGTGCCATGCTGCCGTCATCGTGCATAATTTCACAAATCACGGCGGATGGATTCAGCCCCGCCAATCGGGCCAGATCCACACTGGCCTCGGTATGGCCGGCGCGGACCAGCACGCCGCCATCTTGGGCCACCAAGGGAAAAACATGCCCCGGACTGGCCAGATCCTCGCGCCCGCAGGCGGGATCAATGGCCACCGCGATGGTGCGGGCGCGGTCAAAGGCGGAAATGCCGGTGGATACCCCCTCCCGCGCCTCAATAGACACAGTAAAGGCCGTTTGGTGACGCGATCGGTTATGGGCGACCATGGCGGGCAGGCCCAAAGCGCTCACCCTTTCCCGTGTCATGGCCAGACAAATCAGGCCGCGCCCATGCTTGGCCATAAAATTAACGGCGGCGGCATCGGCAAAGGCCGCAGGGATCACCAAATCCCCCTCGTTTTCCCGATCATCATCATCCACCACAACAATCATCTTGCCCATTTTCAAATGGGTCAGGGCATCCTCAACCGTGCAGAACGTCATGGGGTATCCGTTGTTTGGCTCTGTTGCCGGTGCACATAACGCGCCAGCATGTCAACCTCGATATTAACAGAATCCCCCACCGAAAGCGATGAAAACATGGTATTCGCCCACGTATGGGGAATAATCCGCAGCGACACATGGTGATCCACCACCGTGTTGGGGGTCAGGGACACCCCATTCACCGCCAGCGATCCCTTGGGCGCCACAAAGGGAAAAAGCGCCGGCGGCAGGGCCAGAATCACATCATAACTCTCCTCCATGGGCGTGATGGACACCACCGTGGCCAAGGCATCCACGTGCCCAAACACAAAATGCCCGCCGAGGGCATCGCCCAAACGCAGGGATGGCTCCAGATTCACCCGATCCCCCACCCGCACGCGGCCAAAGGTGCTTTTGTCCAGCGTTTCCGTGGACATCAGGGCGGAAAAGGTGTTCTCACCCCGCTCAATCACGGTCAAACACACCCCGTTGCACGCCACCGACGCCCCCATGGCCAAATCATGATCCGGCAAATCCCCCGCAATGGTGACCGTCACATCCCCCGTCCCCTGCAAAGCGGTGACGGTGCCAACGGTGCGAATTAATCCTGTGAACATGGGGGGGCCTAAACTATTTTTGAAAGGAGTCAATTCTGTCATTCCTCTTGACTTTTGTATATCAAAAATATAGGATATATCCATCAAGGCAATCTTGATCAGATACCCTGAAAAAGGGTTCCTGTCTTTTTGTTTAGAGGTGAGAAGGCCCTCCTCACGCACCGTAAACCGGTAAATAACGTCGTCAAAGACGCCAAGAGATGCAGGACATGGGGACCCTGCCTAGACAAAAACTAGGCAAAAAGCCCTATACTAGGCCTATAATAGGTTTGTAAAAAGTCATGCATCACCCTAATCAAGGGCGCTTTATTGCACAAGACGATTTTTCACAACAGCTGTTTTTCCCAAAACCTATCATTATTGAAACGAGAAAGAGGATATACCTCAAGAAAACCTATAAAAAACCCTCTGGACAACCCCCCCCTTTGGTTATTATAAGGATAACCTCTGTGCCCAGATAGCTCAGCCGGTAGAGCAAAGGACTGAAAATCCTTGTGTCGGGGGTTCAAATCCCTCTCTGGGCACCAGAAAGTTCCGGGCTGTTGCGAATTTTATCTTTCTGGTTGGGGTGGCAATAACGACTTTGAGAAGGGCAGAAATAGGATAGCGAGGATCATCCGATCCATTACATCCGATCCTCTGGTTTAGAGATATTTTCTTTTTGAGAGTCTTCTTTAGAAAAAGAAGACGTCAGGGTTGATGGGTTCTGGGCACTGAACATTTGGGACGTTAAGGCCTTTTTTGCCGCATCCATGCTTTGACGGCTCTTGTCTTCAGCGGACATGGGCTCTCCGGAGCGGGCAGGGCCTTTGAATTTTCTAAAAAAGGCACGCATCATTCTTCCTAAAACGCCACCGTCTTTGGCAATCGCTTGGGACCTCTTTTGTTTTCTGAGAAGGGCCTGCTGTTTTTTCAACTGTTGCATTTTAAGACGCATCTTCTTTTTTTGCTCTCTGAGGGCGTCTTGCCGTTTTTTTTGTTGCTCTTCTTTGAGGTGCTTTTGTTGTTCGCGCCGCCTTTTTTCCTCTTCTTTGCGACGATCTTGGTAGGAAGACATAAAAGAACCTTTGTTGAAATAAAAAAATTATAAATAAAAACACATAAAAAGTCAATGCAATTTCCGATCAGGAACTTTCCTGTCTCTTGCCAAAATTGTGATCATGGCCTAAGGTTCCTGACGCATCAAAAAAGGGTTTTTATGATTGATAAATCAACGCTTCCTTCCCGTCATGTTTCTGTGGGGCCCGAGCGTGCGCCGCACCGGTCCTATTACTACGCCATGGGCATGACCGAGGCCGAAATCAACCAGCCCTTTGTGGGCGTCGTCAGCACGTGGAACGAGGCCGCCCCCTGCAACATCGCCCTGCAGCGACAGGCACAGGCCGCCAAGGCGGGCGTGAAGGCCGCAAACGGCACCCCGCGGGAATTTTGCACCATCACCGTCACCGATGGGATTGCCATGGGGCACGAGGGGATGAAATCCTCTCTGGTCTCCCGCGAAGTCATCACCGATTCCGTGGAACTTACGGTGCGCGGCCATTGCTATGATGCGCTGGTGGGGATTGCGGGGTGCGACAAATCCTTGCCCGGGCTGATGATGGCCATGGTGCGGCTGAACATCCCCTCAGTCTTTATGTACGGCGGGTCCATTTTGCCCGGCCGTTACAAAGACAAAGACGTCACCGTTCAGGATGTGTTCGAGGCCGTGGGCAAATACGCCGTGGGCGATGTGTCTGCGGACGAGCTGCACGCGCTGGAATGCGTGGCCTGTCCCTCGGCGGGGTCCTGCGGCGGGCAGTTTACCGCCAACACCATGGCATGCGTGTCAGAGGCCATTGGTCTGGCCCTCCCCGGCTCTGCCGGTGCCCCCGCACCCTATGAATCCCGCGATCAGTACGCTGAGGCCAGTGGCCGCGCCGTGATGGACCTGCTGGCTTCCGGCATTCGTCCGCGGGATATTGTCACCCGCAAAAGTCTGGAAAACGCCGCCCGCGTCGTGGCGGCCAGTGGGGGATCCACCAACGCGGCCCTGCACCTGCCCGCCATTGCGGCGGAGGCCGGCATTGATTTCAACCTATTTGATGTGGCGGAGATTTTCAAAAACACCCCCTACATCGCCGATTTAAAACCGGCGGGACGCTATGTCATGAAGGATTTGTTTTTGGCCGGCGGGGTGCAATTGATCCTGCGGGCGCTGTATGATGGCGGGTATCTGCACGGGGATTGCATCACCGTGACGGGAAAAACGCTGGCGGAAAATCTAAAGGACGTTTCTTTTAACACAAACCAAGATGTGGTTCTGCCCGTTACCGCCCCCATCTCCCCCACCGGCGGGGTTGTGGGATTATCCGGCAATCTGGCCCCCGAAGGCGCCATTGTGAAGGTCGCTGGTCTGGCCAAACGCCAGTTCACCGGCCCCGCGCGGTGCTTTGATTGCGAAGAGGACGCCTTTGCCGCCGTCCAAAATCGCACCTACGCTGATGGGGATGTCATCGTCATTCGTTACGAAGGGCCCAAGGGGGGACCCGGGATGCGGGAAATGCTCTCCACCACCGCCGCCCTGTATGGTCAGGGGATGGGGGATCAGGTGGCCCTGATTACGGATGGTCGTTTTTCCGGTGCCACCCGTGGATTCTGTGTGGGTCACGTGGGCCCCGAAGCCGCCGTGGGCGGCCCCATCGCCCTAATTCAAGACGGGGACATGATCACCTTAAACGCCGATACAGGGGAATTGTCCGTGGCCCTGTCTGAGGCCGAACTCTCGGCCCGCCGCCAAGCGTGGCAACCCAAAGCCCCGAACATCGGCAGCGGCACCCTGTGGCGCTACGCCCAAAACGTCGGCAACGCCCTCACCGGCGCCCTGACCCACCCGGGCGCCAAAGGGGAAATTCGGGGGTATTGGGAGGTTTAGGGGGGAGTGGTGAGTGATCCTTGTTTCCCCTCCATCGGAGGGGTGCCCCGTAGGGGTGGGGTGGTTTCTTGTCCCCCTTACTCATAACATTATTTGTTCCTACAACCACCCCGTCAGGCTTCGCCTGCCACCCCTCCGGTGGAGGGGAATGGGGGGTGAATCTCAATGAAACTGATCCGTCTCCGTGGATTCCTGATAGGCGGTGGTGGAGGATGCCCCGCTGGCGATGGTTTGGGCCACCAGATCAAAATAGCCGGTGCCCACCTCGCGCTGGTGCTTGGTGGCGGTATAGCCGCGGGATTCGGCGGCAAATTCAGCCTGTTGCAGTTTAGAATACGCCGCCATGCCCGCATCGCGGTACTGGCTGGCCAGATCAAACATGCTGTAATTCAGGGCGTGAAAACCCGCCAGCGTCACAAACTGGAATTTATACCCCATGGCGCCCAGCGCTTGCTGATAGGTGGCGATGGTGGCATCGTCCAGATTGGCTTTCCAGTTAAAGGACGGTGAGCAGTTATAGGCCAACATTTTCCCCGGAAACTTGGCATGAATGGCATCGGCAAAGGTTTTGGCCTGTTTTAAATCCGGTTTTGAGGTTTCAAACCACAACAAATCGGCATAGGGGGCAAAGGACAAGCCCCGCGCAATGCAGTGATCCAGACCCGTGCCGTCTTTCAGACGGTAAAAGCCTTCGGATGTGCGCTCCCCCGTTGTGAAGGGCCGGTCGCTGGCGTCAATGTCGGCGGTGATGAGTTTTGCGCTTTCGGCATCGGTCCGCGCCACAATCAGGGTGGGCACCCCCATAATGTCCGCCGCCAAGCGGGCCGCCACCAACGTGCGGATGTGCCATGACGTGGGGATCAACACCTTCCCGCCCAAGTGGCCGCATTTTTTTTCTGATGCCAACTGGTCCTCAAAATGCACCCCTGCGGCGCCGGCTTCGATATAGGCTTTCATCAACTCAAAACTGTTCAGTGGGCCGCCAAAGCCAGCCTCAGCATCCGCCACAATGGGGGCGAACCAATGGGTGGCGTTTTTGCCCTCGGCCGTGTCGATTTGATCGGCCCGTTGAAAGGTCCGGTTGATCCGGCGGCACAGCTCTGGCCCCGCGTTGGCGGGATACAAACTTTGGTCGGGATACATGGCCCCCGCCGTGTTGGCATCGGCGGCAACCTGCCAGCCAGATAGGTAAATGGCGGGTAATCCTGCCCGCACCATCTGCATGGCCTGATTCCCCGACAGTGCCCCCAGGGCATGAACATAGGGACGGGTATGCAGCAAATCCCACAAGCGCTGCGCCCCCAAACGGGCCAAGGTGTGTTCGATCACCACCGATCCGCGCAGCGTTTTCACATCATCCACAGAATAGGGCCGGATAATGCCATCAAAACGCCCTGCGGGGGCCTGCGTTAAGGATTCAAAGATGGCATAGGGGCTGGACATGGGGGTTTTCCTGTTTTTTTTAGGGTACACGCGCTTCCCTCTATATAACGCCAAAATTAAAAAATCATGTTGTCTTTTTTTTCTGTCATTTTTTTCTTGCGTTTTGATTTTGGGGGTGGCATAAACGCCTTCTCTTAACCAGTCCTTCAACGACTTGGTGGTTACGGCGAACGGAGAACACCTGATCCCATTCCGAACTCAGAAGTGAAAACGTTCCGCGCTGATGGTACTGCATCTTAAGGTGTGGGAGATTAGGTCGCCGCCAAGTCTTTGAAGGGCTGTTTTTAGAAGGTCTGTTTTCTAAGCGTCAGACTCCTTTTTGCCCTTCCAGTTCGCGGGTGTAGCTCAGGGGTAGAGCGCAACCTTGCCAAGGTTGAAGTCGAGGGTTCGAATCCCTTCACCCGCTCCATGGATCCATCGCTCCCCACGTGACCATCCCCCATATTTGCCAAAAAAATCATTTGCTAAACGCAGCGGGGCGGGACGGTTGTCTTTGGGCATCAAGGGGCAAGGCGGGAAAAATACCGCAGCGCGACGCTTGGAAAAGCGGCGGGCGAGGATGATTTTTTGCGACTTGGCGCAGCGCACCCCTTGATGCCCAAAGAGAACTGTGGGGGTGGGAGGTGCGTGCTTTCTTCAAGGAAAAGGCTCCCACCCAGCAGAATTTGTCCCCCGCCTCAAGGGTGCGCTTCGCCGAGAGAAAAAAAATCATCCTCCTTCGCTGC
>CANGYM010000052.1 GCA_947458145.1 Alphaproteobacteria bacterium
CGAAGATCATTATCAAAAAACCCGTCATAAGATACAAACCGCCATCACGAATGCCACACGACTATACAAAGAAGCAGAAGCGAATAATTTTGATAGGCCATACACAAAAGTCCATCTGGCCGTTGAACATCTCAAAAGCCTTCTTGAGGCATAACCCCCTACCCCACCCGACACGCCGTTTCAAACGGCAGCCTTGGCAAGCGGGGCTTGAGTGTGCGGGCATCGCCGTAGCCGATGTTGCATAAAAAATTGATTTTCCACGACGTGTAGGGACTTTCGGAAAAAAAGTCTCGGTTCACGCCCTCGGCATCAAATCCCGAAATGGGGCCGCAATCCAGTCCCAAGGCCCGCGCGGCCATAATGAAATAGCCCCCTTGCATCGAGGCATTGCGGATGGCCGTTTCCTCGATCAAAGGGGCATTGCCCTGAAACCACGCTTGGGCCACGGGAAACAGCGCGGGGAAATGCTGGGGAAAATCCATATCATTGGCCAGCAAGGCCACAACGGGGGCGGTTTTGGTTTGCGCAACATTCCCCTCGTGCAGGTGGGGCAACAGGCGCTGTTTGGCCGCATCCGTGGTTAAAAACAGAATCCGCAGGGGGCAGCTGTTGGCACTGGTGGGGCCCATTTTCACCAAGTCATAGAGGGTCTTTAACGTTTCCAAAGACACAGGTTTGTCTTGCCAGTCCACGAAAGAGCGGGCTTTGTAAAACAGATGATCCAAAACATCGTTGGATAAGGGAACAGACAAAGCCATAGACAATCCTTTGAGGGATAGGGGTTACAGGTCAGAGGCCGCGCGGACCTCTAAAACCTCAGGAATATAATACCGCATCATGTTTTCAATGCCGGATTTCAGGGTCATGCTGGAACTGGGGCACCCCGAACAGGCCCCCCGCAAATGCAAAAACAAAACGCCCGTGTCCGCATCAAACCGATCAAACAAAATATCCCCCCCATCCTGCGCCACAGAGGGACGCACGCGGGTATCCAGCAGATGCTTGATTTCTTTGATAATGCTGCTGTCATCCGCGTTGGATTCTTCGGGATTTTCGGCGTTGTCCTCTAAAACTGGCAATCCGGCCAAAAAATGATCCACCATGCCAGACAGCACCAGCGGCTTTAAGTAGGCCCAATCCTGATCTGGGGCCTTGGTGATAGAAATAAAATCAAAGCCATACATCACCCCCGCCACACCCTCAACCCCAAACAGGCGACGGGCCAGGGGGGCATGTTGGCAATCCCCTGCCTGTCTAAAATCCCGCGTTCCCTTTTCAAGGATCACGCGACCCGGAAAAAAGGCCATGGTATTCGCATTGGGGGTATCTTGCGTTTGGATAAACATGATAGAATCCACATCCGGTCATTGTCTTTGTTATCCCTTTATACGCCATATGAACGCCGTTGACCAGATCCGTGTCCGTGATATTCGGGGCTCTGCCCTTTGCCGTTTGCTGGCCCACAGTTTGGACCGTTCACGCCTGTGGTGTCTGCAAAACCCCAATTATTGTTTAACACCCCCGCAGGCAGAACGCTTTCACGCCCTGAAAAACCGTCTGGATGGGGGCGAGCCCATCAGCAAAATTCTGGGCCAGCGGTCCTTTTGGAAGGATGATTTTATCACCACTGCGGACGTTTTGGACCCCCGCCCCGATTCTGAAACCTTAATAACCGCCGTTTTAAACCATTACCCTGATCAAAACGCCCCTTACCGTCTTTTGGACTTGGGGACGGGCAGTGGGTGCCTGCTGTTGTCCCTGATGGGGGAATATCAGAAGGCTTGCGGCGTGGGGGTGGATTATTCAGCGGCGGCCCTGAAGGTAGCGCAACGCAATGGGGAAGGCCTCAGGCGTTTCCCCCTGTGGGTTCAGGGAAGCTGGGGCGAAAGTTTAAAAGGCCCCTTTGATATCATCATCAGCAATCCCCCGTACATTCCAACAGAGGCTTGCCAAACGCTAGAGGTTGCCGTTCGTGTCTTCGACCCCATGATGGCGCTGGACGGGGGGGCGGATGGCTTGCAGGCCTATCAAGCCCTGATGCCCCACATCAAACGCCTGCTTGCCCCCACGGGCATGGCGTTTTTGGAAATTGGGGACACACAGGCAGAGGCTGTGAGCAGCATCGCCCAAAAAAATGGCTTAAAAATCCACGGCATAGAAAAAGATTTGGAAAATCGGGATCGTTGTGTTATAGTGTCTCTCTAAACCCTCCCCATTTTTTGAAGATGAATCCCCAAGCATGAACACCCCTGGCAATAAACATAACCCCATGAAACGATTTCGTCGCCGTCCTGGTGGGAATCATGGAAATTTCAACAGCAGTGGCCCCAGACGGCCGTCTTTTGCCTCTCAGGAACAATTTGATCGGAAAACCCGCAACAACGCCCAAAATGCCCTGAACCGTCATTTGGATTTGGCGCGGGATGCCCTGTCTTCGGGGGATGAAACGCGGGCGGAAAACCATTTTCAGCATGCGGATCACTATCAACGGGTGATCAACGCCTGTGATCGGGCCTTGGGGGATCGTCAGCCCCGCACCTCTTTTGATGACGACCAACCCCGCCCACTGTCTTCCCTCTCAGGGACCGAAGATCAGCCGCTGGAATCCCCTGCCCTGTTTGATGATGGCCCCATCGAAGATTCCATGTAATCCCCCATCATGATGCGCGTTTTTTCAGGCATTCAGCCCACAGGGGCTTTACACTTGGGCAATCATCTGGGGGCCATTGTGGCTTGGAAAGAGCTGCAGGCTATTGCCGAATGCACCTTTTGTATTGTCGATTGGCATGCCATTACCGTGTTTCAGGATCCAGAGGCCCTGCGCCAGTCCGTTCTGATGACGGCGGCCACCTATTTGGCCTGTGGCCTTGATCCCCAGCGTGTCACCATTTACCCCCAAAGTGCTGTGCCTCAGCATGCCGAGCTGGCGTGGCTGCTATCCTGTCACACGCCCATGGGTTGGCTGAACCGTATGACGCAGTTTAAAGACAAAGCGGGAAAGCACAAGGATCAAGCCGTTTTGGGTCTGTATGCCTATCCCGTGTTGATGGCCGCCGATATTGTCCTGTTTGGCGCAACCCATGTCCCCGTGGGGGAGGACCAAAAACAACATCTGGAATTGGCACGCGACATCGCCGCGGCCGTGAATCGGGCGTATGGCAAAGACCTTTTGGTCATTCCCGAACCCATGGTGTCCAAAGTGGCCCCCCGCATCATGAGCCTGCGAGACGGCACAAAAAAAATGAGCAAATCTGACCCGTCTGAGGCCAGCCGCATTCACCTGACAGACGACGATGACACCATTGCCCAAAAAATCCGCCGCGCCAAAACCGACAGCGATGCCCTGCCCAGCGACATTGCGGGCTTGGACAATCGGCCAGAGGCCAAAAATCTGCTGACCATCCTGTCCGTTTTGGAAAATCGCGCCCTGCCTGATACCCTGCAAAGTTATGCGGGGCAGACGTTTTCTGTTTTAAAGGATGATTTAACCCAAGTTTTGATCACCCACATCGCCCCCATTCGTCAGGGGATACACGAACGGTTGTCTGACCCTCAGGCGCTGAAATCTTTACTGGCGCAGCATGCATCCAAATGCATTGAAAAGGCTGAAAGTACCATGGGCCTGATGAGAGAAAGTTTTGGTTTTTTAAAGCTTTCGTGATAAGGTTGTTAAAAGACCCAAACGATGGTTTGAAGGTTCAAAACAATAACCTTGAAGACAAGGGTGATTCTGTGAGTGCGTACGAAAGCCATACTGTTAAATCCTATGATCAGGCCCTCTCTCAAATGACGGGGGATTGCGTGGCCATGGGCAAGCTTGTTGAAGAGCAGCTGGGCCTGTCTGCCGAAGCCCTGCAGGCTCGCAACAATGACATCGCCATAGAAACCTCAAAACGCGATCAAGAGGTCAACGCGCTGGAGCATTCCATCAATCAACAGGGCCTGAAAATGCTGGCCTTGCGCCAGCCTATGGCATCAGACCTGCGCCTTGTCATCGGCACCATGAAAATCGCCCGTGACCTTGAACGCATGGGGGATTATGCCGCCAACATCGCCAAACGTGCCAGCAAGATCAATGCCGGTGCAGAGTTGGGCCCCACACAGGCCGTTTTGGCCATGGCCCGTCTGGCAGAGCCCATTTTGCGGGATGCCCTGCTGGCCTATCAAAATCAGGATATCGAACTGGCCAAAAGTGTCGAATCCAAAGATGATGTTTTGGACGAAGCCTATAACGCCCTGCTGACAGAACTCATGTCCTATATGCAAACCCACCCCGACGATATTAAACTGTGCACCCATCTGATCTTTATCGCGAAGAATTTTGAGCGCGTGGGGGACCGTGCCACCAACATCGCCGAAACGGTCCAGTTTATTGTTTTGGGATAACGGCCCCTACCCCCTCGGCGCCCCCATGGTGACGAACTCCTCCGCGCTGCTGGGGTGAATGGCCAGTGTGGCATCAAACTGGGCTTTGGTGGCCCCGCAGGTTAGGGCCACCCCAAACCCCTGAATGATTTCCGGTGCATCCGGCCCCACCATAACGCACCCCAAAACCCGATCACTGGCCCGATCCACCAAAAGTTTCATGAATGTTTTTTCCGTTTTTTGGGTCAAAACGTACTTCATGGGGCGAAAACGGGAAACATAAACATCCACATCATACCCCGCCTTGCGGGCGGCTTCCTCAGACAATCCTGCCGCAGCCAAGGGGGGGTCCGTAAACACCGCCATGGGCAGGGCTGTGCGATCCAGCGGCAATGGGCTTAGGCCCGAGAGGCGATCCGCCAACTTTCGCCCCTGCGCAATGGCAAAGGGGGTGAGGTTGATATCATTCACCACATCCCCCACCGCAAAGATTGAGGGCACCGATGTGCGATTCTGCGCATCCACCACAACGCCCCCGTGGGTGGGGTGCAGGTTGATCCCCACCGTGTCCAGCCCCAGCCCCTCTGTCAAAGGCTGCCGCCCCACGGCGTTCAGGGTGCAACTGACCTGTAAAGCGTGACCCTCCAGATGAACCTGTCGCCCCTGATCCGTAATCTGCAACACGCGGGCCGACGGATACACGTGAATGCCGCGCTCTTTCAGGCACGAAAGCAAAACATCCCCCGATTCCCGATCAAAGCCAGGCAAAACAAAATCATATTTTAAAATCAAATGAACCTGCACGCCGAAGGCATTTAAAATCGACGCCATTTCCACCGCGATGAATCCCCCCCCGATGATGGCGATGGATTCGGGCAAGGCCCCCAGATCAAGGATATGATCCGAAACCAGAGCCTGCTCCCCCCCAGAGATTGGGAGGGGTTTAGGTGTGGATCCCGTGGCCAGCAAAATGTGATGGCCTTTTAAACGACGGGATGGACCTGCCGGCGTTGTCAGAGACACCTCATTAGGCCCCTTCAGCGACCCATGCCCATGAAACACATGCACCCCGCTGGTTTTCAGCAGGTTTTGATAAATCCCCTCCAGCCGGTCAAGCTCTTGCCGTTTTTTTTGAATAAATGTGGGCCAATCAAAGGGGCCTCCCCGCACATCCCATCCGTAATCTTGGGCCAAAGACACATCTTCGGCGGCATGGGCGGCATACCAAAACAGCTTTTTAGGGACGCATCCCCGCATGACGCATGTGCCCCCCACGCGCTGGGATTCGATCAGGGCCACTTTTTTGCCGCGGGCCGCCAAACGACGGGCACAGGCCACCCCGCCGGATCCCCCCCCAATAACAATCAAATCATACATCTCAGACATCTTTTTTTTCTCCCTTCAATCTGCGCAAAGCCCACTGTAAATCACGGTGCAACCGATCAAAGGGCAAGGTTAGACAATCCTTTCGCGCAATCAAAACATAACAGGCCGGATCTTGCTGGGCCAGAACCAAACGGGCCAAATGACGCATGCGCCGTTTGGCAAAATTTCTTTGTACGGCGCCGCCCACTTTGCGGGATGCGGTGTAGCCCACCACAACAGCCTCTTGCCCCTGCGGCGCATATTGAACAATCAATCCTGGGGTCACGAAGGACTGGGCATTTTTTTGCATATCCACAAAATGCGCCCGTTTGGTCAGGGTCTTCACACCGCCCCTCCCGCACGCCAGACATCCTCGATCACGGCGGGGGGCACAGGCTGTTTGTGAATAAACGCTTCACCGATACCCCTCAGCAGAATAAAGGTCAAAACATCATCTTTTTTCTTTTTATCCACCTGCATGGCCTGCATCACATCAGGAACGGCAAAGCTTGCCATGGGCAGGGTTAGGGGCAGGCTGCAAATATGCCGCTGAATGCGGATTTTCTGATCCTCTGGCAAAAACCCCAGACGGTGGGATAAATCCGCGGCCAAAGACAGACCCCCCAGCACCGCGTGACCGTGAAGGACGGAAAACCCGCTAACCTGCTCGATGGCATGGCCAAAGGTGTGGCCCAAGTTCAAAAGGGCCCGCTGACCCTGTTCCCGTTCATCTTTGCCCACAATGTCCGCTTTCATCTGGGCACTGATGGACAGAACATGGGCCAGAACGCTTGGATCTTTGTTCAGCAGGGATTGCACATTCCCCTCTAAACAATCAAAAAAATCGGCCTTGCCCAGCAGGGCATATTTCAGAATTTCCCCGTATCCGGCCAGAACCTGCTCCGCCGGCAAAGTCGCCAGCACGTCAATATCCATAATCACGCCGCTGGGCTGGTAAAAGGTGCCCACCAGATTCTTGCCCTGAGGCGTGTTGATGGCCGTTTTTCCCCCAATGGCACTGTCCACCTGAGAGAGCAGCGTGGTGGGTATATGCACAATGGGTAGCCCCCGCAAAATGATGCTGGCGGCAAAGCCCGCCAAATCCCCCACAACCCCGCCGCCCAACGCCAAAACCAACGTATCCCGATCCACATTGTGATCCAAACAAAAGGCCGTCAGCTTTTGAAGTTGACCCCAACACTTGCTGGCCTCCCCCGCCGGCAAAACAAAGGCGGGCGTTTCGGGCAAGGCGCTGGCAAGCTGTGGACCATAAAGCGGATAAACCGTTTCATCGCTCACCACCACGCAGCGGCGGGGGCGGATGTTCAGACAAGACAGCGCGTCCCCCAAAAGGCCCCGACCAATGACCAAGGGATACGACCGATCCGGCAGAACAACACTAAGGCGATGAAGAATTTCGGGCATAAAAGAAGGTCTTTTGCAACGTGGCCTTTAATGTACCCCATTCACAAATGATGAAAAGCCCTTTATCGTCATAAGGCACATGAATATTGGAAAACCGTATGATCATCACCTGCCCAGAATGTACGTCGCGCTTTGCGCTGCAGCGGGAAAGCTTGGGGGTGACAGGCCGATTTGTACGGTGCGCCCGCTGTTTGCACATTTGGTTTCAAATGCCTGCTGATGAAACAGAACCTGCCTTCACCCCGCAACCCACCCAAAATCCCGTATCGGGGCAATTGCCCTCTCTATCCATGGACTTTAAACCCAAAAACCGTTTGTGGACAACGGCTATGACACTCAGCTTTGTCAGCATGGCGGTGCTGTTGGCGTTGGTGGTGAAAAAGGATTGGATCAGCACAACCTTTCCCCAAACAGGGGTTTATTATCAGAAGATTTTATAGCATGGTTTAGCAAGGACCCTGTCAAAGCCAATCATAAATGTCTTCTTTGTATAAAGTGATGTATAACGAACAAAAGAAATCCTATGCCATCCCCACACCCCAGCGACATTAACAGCACACCCTCTTTTTCCGGCTCTATGGCGGCCCTTTTGACGCCCATGACGCCGCAGGGGGATCTGGACCTTGCTGCCTTTTCCCATCTGATCGAATACCAAATCGCGGGGGGGACCAGGGGCCTTGTCCCTTGCGGCACCACGGGGGAATCGGCAACGCTGAGTCTGGATGACCATCTGGCTGTGATGAAACACTGTATCGATACCGTCAAGGGCCGCTGCCCCGTCATAGCCGGCACAGGATCCAACAACACCACAGAGGCCATTGAGCTAACACAGGCCGCCGCCGCCATGGGGGCCGATGCGGCCCTTTTGATCACCCCCTATTACAACAAACCCACCAAAGCCGGACTGTTGGCCCACTTTCAGGCCATTCATGATGCCACATCCCTGCCCCTGTTTTTGTACGATGTGCCCGGGCGTACGGGATTGGCGCTGCCGGATGATGTGATTTTGGCGCTGGCCGCCCTGCCCCGCATGGCGGGCATCAAGGATGCCACCGGCGACATGGGCCGCATTTTGCGCCTGCGGGCGCGGGGATTGCGGGAAAATTTTGTGTTTTTATCCGGTGATGATGCCTCGGCCTTGGCCTTTTATGCCATGGGCGCGGCGGGATCCATTTCCGTCACGGCCAACGTGGCCCCCAAACGATGCGCGGATGTTTATGCTTTGGCCATGCAAGGGCAATGGGATCAGGCCAGAGCCGTTCAACAAACCCTTATGCCCCTGCATGATGCCCTGTTTTATGAAACCAGCCCGGGGCCGGTGAAATACGCGGCGTCCCGTTTGGGGCTTTGTCAAAACGTCTTGCGCCTGCCGCTTGTGCCTGTGACCAAGGGGACGGAAGAAACCCTCACCCATGCTATGCGCGGGCTTTCGTAATGGCCAACACAAAAAAACCATCCCCCTTTTCCCCCGTCCATATTATCAATCGCAAAGCCCGTCACGATTATGTTTTGGGGGATGTGTGGGAAGCAGGCCTGCAGCTGATGGGCACCGAAGTCAAATCCCTGCGTATGGGGCGGGGGCAGCTGAAAGATGCCTATGTCGTTGAAAAACAGGGGAATTTGTATGCGGTGGGGATGCACATTTCCCCCTATCCCTTTGCCCGTCACGGCAATCATGCGGAGGAACGGCCGCGCCTGTTGCTGCTGCACAAACGGGAAATCAACAAAATCATGGGGGCCATGGCCCGCGCCCAAATGACCGCGGTGGTGCTGGAGGTCTATAGCAACGACAAAGGCTTGATCAAAGCCAAAATCGCCACCGCCCAAGGCAAAAAGAAACACGACAAACGCGAATCCGAAAAAGAACGCACCTGGCAGCGCGATAAACAGCGGATTATGAAGGGGGATGGGTAGAATAAGGGCTGTTCATTGCTGCCAAAACCTAATAATTTTTGTCATACCAGCTCGGCGCCCGCTGTCGCCCGCTGGTCTGGGATGACGGAAATCAAATGACAAAAAATTTAATTTATTGATTTTAAACAAAACTTTTTTCTTGACAACCCCTTGACTTTCGTATCCGGATTTTTTATCCTGAAAGC
>CANGYM010000053.1 GCA_947458145.1 Alphaproteobacteria bacterium
CAAAGAAAAGCCCATTCAGGGTGAGGTTGTTGCCGCGGGTCCCGGTGCCCGTAATGATAAAGGTGAGATTGCCGCTTTGGATGTCAAAGTTGGCGATGTCATCCTTTTTGGAAAATGGTCAGGGACCGAAGTGAAAATTGACGGTCAAGAGTACCTGATTATGAAAGAATCCGATGTTCTGGGTGTTCTCACCGGTGCCTCGGCCAAGAAAAAAGCCGCTTAAATTTATCCAACACAAAGGAAATTGAAACTATGACTGCAAAATTGATTCGCTTTGGCAGCGATGCGCGTGATGAAATGATCAAGGGTGTGATCAAACTCGCGGATGCTGTGTCTGTCACCTTGGGCCCCAAGGGTCGTAACGTGGTGATTAAAAAATCTTTTGGCGCCCCCCAAATCACCAAAGACGGTGTCACGGTTGCCAAAAGCATCGAGCTGGCCGAGCCTTTCCAAGATATGGGCGCCCAGCTGATCCGCGAAGTGGCCAGCAAAACCAACGATCTGGCCGGTGATGGTACAACCACCGCCACCGTTTTGGCCCGCGCCATTATTGTTGAGGGCAACAAAGCCGTCGCCGCTGGCATGAACCCCATGGATCTGAAGCGGGGGATTGATCTGGCCGTTGGTAAAATTGTTGAATTCCTGCAAAAACAATCCAAGGCTATTTCTTCATCCGAAGAAATTTCCCAAGTGGGCACCATTTCCGCCAACGGGGAAAAAGAAATCGGGGAAATGATCGCCAGCGCCATGAAAAAAGTGGGCAACGAAGGCGTCATTACTGTTGAAGAAGCCAAAAGTCTGGCCTCTGAGCTGGATGTTGTGGAAGGGATGCAGTTTGATCGCGGCTACCTGTCCCCATACTTCGTGACCAATTCCGAAAAAATGGTCGCTGAGCTGGACAACCCGTTCATTTTGCTGCACGACAAAAAACTCAGCGGTTTGCAGTCTTTGCTGCCCGTTTTGGAAGGTGTGGTTCAAAGTGGACGTCCGCTGTTGATTATCGCTGAAGATGTGGAAGGCGAAGCCCTCGCCACACTGGTGGTGAACAAACTGCGCGGTGGTCTGAAAGTGGCCGCTGTGAAAGCCCCTGGTTTCGGTGATCGTCGCAAATCCATGCTGGAAGACATTGCCATTTTAACCGGCGGTGAAGTGGTTTCCGAAGACATCGGGATCAAATTGGAAAATGTGACACTGAACATGCTGGGAACAGCCAAAAAAGTGCGCATCACCAAGGACGACACCACCATCATCAACGGCAACGGCAAAAAAGGCGACATTGACGCCCGCTGCGCCCAAATCCGTGCCCAGATCGAAGACACATCTTCGGATTACGACAAAGAAAAACTGCAAGAGCGTCTGGCCAAATTGTCCGGCGGTGTGGCGGTGATTCGCGTCGGTGGCGCCACGGAAACCGAAGTGAAAGAGCGTCGCGACCGTGTGGATGATGCTTTGCACGCCACCCGCGCTGCCGTTCAAGAGGGTATTGTTGCCGGTGGTGGCCGCGCCCTGTTGTTTGCAACCAGCGTTCTGGCCAACCTGAAGGGTGATAATGCCGATCAAAACACAGGGATCGACATCGTCCGTCGGGCGGCTCAGTCCCCCATTCGTAAAATCGTTGAAAACGCAGGATACGATGGCGCTGTGATTGCGGGCAAATTGCTGGAAAGCAAAGACGGCAACTACGGCTTTAACGCCCAAACCGGTGAATACGTGGACATGATCAAGGCTGGTATTATCGACCCGACCAAGGTCGTGCGTACCGCGCTGCAGGATGCTGCCTCTGTGGCGTCTTTGTTGATCACCACCGAAGCCATGGTGGCGGATAAGCCTGAGCCTAAAAACGACAACACCCCTGGTGCCGGTGGCATGGGGGATATGATGGGCGGTATGGGCGGATTCTAAGGAATCTTTCCCCGTTACCCTGAAGCATAACCCCGCTCCCTCATTGAGGGAGCGGGGTTTTCCTTTTTGGGGTTCTTTTTTTAACGCGCCAAGACAACAGCAAAACGGGGACATTTTGGATGCCCCTTGGCATTTTTTATGACAATTGTCTTGATACCCCTGGGCAAAAATGCTATGCGTCCTTTTCTGTATGCTGTTTGGTATGGCATATGGGCCTGTAGCTCAGCTGGTTAGAGCGCACCCCTGATAAGGGTGAGGTCGGTGGTTCGAGTCCACTCAGGCCCACCAGTCATATGGTGGGAATCATCCTTTGGAATTTTCGGTAACAGGAACAACATCATGACCACGCTGATTGATATCACCGCACGCGAAATTTTGGATTCCCGTGGATACCCCACGGTTGAGGTTGATGTTCGTTTGGATGGCGGGGCTTTGGGACGCGCGGCTGTGCCGTCCGGTGCCTCCACCGGCCTTTATGAGGCTGTGGAAAAGCGGGACGGCGATACCAAACGCTATGGCGGCAAAGGGGTTTTGAATGCCGTTGAGGCTGTGAATACAGAGATTGCTGATGCCTTAATCGGTATGGATGCCTGTGATCAGGTGGGAATTGATCAGGTTCTGATTGATTTGGATGGGACAGAAAACAAGGGGCGTTTGGGGGCCAATGCCCTGCTGGGGGTGTCTTTGGCCACGGCCCGCGCTGCGGCAGCCTTTCAGGATGTGCCTTTATACCGGTCTTTGGGGGGCACGTTCGCCTCTTTGTTGCCGGTGCCCATGATGAACATCATCAATGGCGGACAGCATGCGGATAATGCTTTGGATGTTCAAGAGTTTATGATTATGCCCGTGGGGGCCTCTTCCTTTGTTGAGGGATTGCGCATGGGGTCTGAGATTTTTCATGCCCTGAAGAGTATCCTGAAAACCAAAGGCCTTGGCACCAACGTGGGGGATGAGGGGGGCTTTGCGCCCGCCATTGCCTCAACCCGCGCGGCGTTGGACTTGCTGGAATCCGCCATTGCGCAGGCGGGGTACAGCAGCGGCCGTGATGTGGTTTTGGCGTTGGATGTGGCGTCATCCGAATTGTATCGGGACGGTCAGTATCACTGGCACGGCGAAACATTGACGCTGTCGTCGGATGCCATGGTCAATTATTATGAAACCCTGACCCGCGATTACCCCATTGTGTCTATCGAAGATGCCCTGGATCAACAAGATTGGACGGGTTGGCAGGCGTTAACCAAAACGCTGGGCCACCGGTTGCAGTTGGTGGGGGATGATTTGTTTGTCACAAACGTCAAACGTCTGCAGCAGGGTCTGGACCAAGGGGCCGCCAACGCCATTTTAATTAAGGTCAATCAGATCGGAACCCTGACCGAAACATGGCGTGCCATTGATTTGGCCCATGGTCATGGTTATGCCTCTGTCATGTCCCACCGTTCGGGGGAAACTGAGGATGCCATCATCGCCGATCTGGCCGTGGCCTTTGGCACGGGGCAAATCAAAACGGGATCCCTGTCCCGCAGTGATCGCTTGGCCAAATACAATCAGTTGATCCGTATTGAAGAGGCCCTAGGCACATCCGCTCGCTACGCCGGTGCCACTTTGGCCCAAAAATGGATGAAGGCGCCCCTGAATCAGGCTGCGTGATCGTTAAAATCATTGTTGTTGGGGTCTGAATAAAGAAAAAGGGAGACAAGCTTTTGGCTTGTCTCCCTTTTGGTGGTCTAGTCGTCTTCGATCGGCTGTAGTGTTCCAGTCCTATCTGGGATCTGGATCCAACCTGACCGTGTAAAGCCAGGCCTAATAGACTTGACGACCTTGATGGCGAAGGGGGCTGACATACCATCAGCCCTTCTCTCCGCAAGGAGGGTGGTGCCGTCATCCTCGTAAACTCGAATGATTGCCATGGGCCCAAAAAATCACAAAGTGATTAGGAAACTACCCCCTCACTATGATGTGATGTGATGTGATGTGATGTGATGTGATGTGATGTGGATCACATTTTGTTGGAAATTTTTTTTGGCATCCAAAAAAACCCGACCAACTCTGATTGTATCGTGGTCCTAACGATTTCGTCATTCCGGACCAGCGAGCGACCGCGAGCGCCGAGCCGGAACCCAGCGCAAATGCCAAAACGCAAAGCGTTTTGTTCCGTATGTTCACAATACAAAGGCAAAAGGCTGCGCCTTTTGACAGTGGTGCTGGATACCGGATCTGCATTCGCTAACGCTCATTTGTCCGGTATGACGATGATGCTGGGAGGATGATAAGCTCTAAGATAACACAAACCCTTGAACCCATAGTCATAGTGGTGAATAATCCAAAAGGGATGTGTTTGAACCAAGGCCAGCGTTTGCATGACAGCGATGAAAAAAACAAAGGGGGATATGACGCGGGACCATTTGCGGTCCTGTGCCTTGGCCCTGTTGTGTGTTCATGGGTATGCCGCCATGACCATTCGCATGGTGGCGGAGAAAGCCGGTCTGGCCGAAGGGGCCCTGTATCGTCACTACCCCAGCAAAGAGGCCATGATTCGGGAATTGTTTTCCGAAGAAACCGCGCGGGTGACGCTGGCCATCCGTGATTTAAAAGCGCAGGCGGCGGATGAAACGGCCTTTTTATCGTCGTTGGTGGTGTATCTTTGCCGGCTGTATGACGAAAAACCGCTGACCTTTCGATTGGTGTTTTTGCCCGATCCCGCATTAAAAGAAAAAGTCCATCTGGATGATACAAAACCGTTTCAAGAGGTCAGTGTGTCCCTAGAGGCCCTGCTGAAAGGGCGAGAGCGTGAACTAACCCCCCACGCGGCCCGCATTTTGGCGGCGCAGGCCTTGGGATTGATCCTGTACACGGCGCAAATGATGGACAAAAAGCATTTTGACCCGCCCATGATGGACATGTCCCACGAATTGATCGAATCCCTGATGCGCATGGTGGTGCGGCGGTTTATGCCTGCTTAGGCAGGGGCTGTTATTTCAGATCGGCGCAGGCTTTGTGAATCCGTTTCATGGCCTCGGTGAGCTTTTCCAGACTGGTGGCGTAGGAAATGCGGAAATAGGGGCTCAGGCCAAAGGCTTCCCCTTGGACACAGGCCACGTTGGCCTCTTCCAACAGATACGTCACCAAATCTTGGTCTGTGTGGATTACGGCGCCCTTGGGGGTGGTTTTGCCAATCAAAGCCGCGCAGGAAATATAGACATAAAAGGCCCCCTCTGGCTTTAACGCCGACAGGCCCGGAATGGCATTGATGGCATCCACCACGAAATTGCGGCGGCTGGCAAAGGAAACCTGCCAGTCTTTCAGGAACCCTTGCGGGCCGTTTAAGGCCTCCACCGCCGCGGCCTGCGCGACGGAGCACGCGTTTGTGGTGGACTGGGATTGAATTTTCACAATGGCCCCAATCAGGGATTTTTCCCCCGCGCCGTACCCGATACGCCATCCGGTCATGGCATAGGATTTGGACACACCGTTTACCACCAAAACGCGGTCCTGCAGGGAGGGATCGGCCTCTAGCAAGGTATGATACGCAAAACCGTCATACACAAGGTGTTCGTAAATATCATCACACATCACGTGAACGTGGGGATGGGCGTGCAGGACTTTGGTGATGGCCTTCAGCTCCTCCATCGTATAACACGCCCCTGTGGGGTTCGAGGGGCTGTTGAGAATCAACCACTTGGTTTTCGGGGTAATGGCGCGGGTCAGGGCATCTGGCGTTAATTTAAACCCATCGCTTTCGGGGCAGGACACAATCACAGGCACGCCCGCCGCAAACAGGGTCATATCGGGATAGGATACCCAGTACGGGGCGGGTACGATGACTTCATCCCCCGGGTTCAGGGTGGCCAGCAGGGCATTAAACAAAACCTGTTTGGCACCCGTGCCCACCACGATTTGATCGGGGGCATAGGTCAGGTTATGGTCGCGTTTCATTTTGGCAATGACGGCCTTTTTCAGGGCGGGGGTACCGGCCACGTCGGTGTAGCGTGTTTCGCCGCGATTCATGGCCTCGGTGGCGGCCTGTTTGATGCTGTCTGGGGTGTCAAAATCGGGCTCTCCGGCGCCTAGCCCGATGATGGGCAGGCCTTGGGCCACAAGGGCCGCGGCCTTTTGTGTCACTGCCAAGGTGGGGGAGGGTTTGACCAAAGACAAGCGGTCTGCCAAAAAAGCCATAATGAACATCCTTCATACGAAATCACGAATGTCCTTTTTTACACAACCTCTAGGGTGTGATCAAGGCCAAATCCCCATAACCGCGTTCTGCCAGAACCTGTTTTAATGGGGCCACGTCGGATGGGGCCAGGGGGCCAATGCGGACTTTGTGCGGTGCGCCGCCGGATTGTTCAAGAACCTCAGTTTTCAGGGACACATCGGGTATGGCCATCAGGTCGCGGGCCAGAGCCGCGGCGGCCTCAGGATTTTGAAAGGCTCCGGCCTGCAGATAAAGCTCTTCCCCTGTGGGTTGGCGGGGGATTAAGGACGGGGCAGCAGCCAACGCCGTGGGTTCTGGGCCCCCTTTCCAAACGGCAATATCCTGTGGTCTGGCGCCGGCGGCCACCGCCACATCATAACTTTCGTTTGGCAGCAATTCCACCACCACGGGGGCGAGGCCTTGGCCGTGAAAACCAAGGGCTTTGGCCGAGGCCTCGGATAAATCAATCAGCCGCGTATCCACAAAAGGGCCGCGATCGTTCACGCGCAAAATGGCGGATTTCCCGTTGCGCTGATTTGTCACCCGCACAACCGAGGGCAGGGGCAGCGTTTTGTGGGCGGCGGTTAACTGATGTTTATCAAAAACTTCCCCGTTGGCCGTGGATTTGTCATGAAATTCAGAGCCATACCATGACGAAATGCCAGATTCTTTATACGACGCGGGCAAAAGGGGGGTATAGGTCCGCCCGTCAATGGTATAGGGCTTGCCCACCTTGAACGTGCCCCGACTTTGGGGGACGAAGGGGGCGGGTGTTGTGGGCTTTTCCGTCGCCGCACAGGCGGACAGAAAGAGGAGTAGGGTAACGGAGAGGGCCCTAAATCGCATCGGCCAGCAGCCCAACGCTGAGCACAAAATACCGCGACCGGTTCCATTTCATCAAAACCTGCGCATTGTCATAGACCAAAAAGGCCTGAGCGGGGTTGTCGTCCATCACCCACAGGCTGGCCATCATAGTGCCGCCCCCTGGCAGGGGGTTGCCGGTGTGGGTTTGAACGCCCAGTTTCCGCCATTCGGATAGGGGTTTGGGGTCTTTCAGGGCGGCCTCGGAAAGATCCATGCCCTCTGGCAGTTGAACAGGGCGGCCCCAGTTTTGGCCGGCTTTCCATCCGTGTTGTTTCAGATAGTTGGCGATGGAGGGAAAAATATCTTTGGGATTCGTCCAGATATCGCGGTGCCCATCACCATCGCCGTCCACGGCGTAGTTTTCAAAGCTGGTGGGCATGAATTGACATTGTCCCATGGCCCCTGCCCACGATCCAATAAACGCATCCAGACCAATATGCCCTTGATCCAGAATTTTCAGGGCGGCCAGCAGTTCGGTTTCAAAAAAATCGCGGCGGCGTCCCTCGAACGCCAAGGTGGCCAAGGATTCCACCACCGGAAACCCGCCCGTAATCACCCCGTAATGCGTTTCCACACCCCACAGGGACACCATGATTTCCGGCGGCACACCGTATTTTTTGGATACGCTTTTCAGCAAATCCTGATAATCCCGCAGGCGGGCGGTGCCTGTACCCACGCGCTCTTCGGACACCACGCGGTCAATGTATTCGGAAAAAGTCACTTTTTTTTCGGGCTGCTTTTGATCCAGCGCGATGATGCGATTGTTGGGGGCGTCGATGGTGTTCAGGGCGCTGTTTAGGGTGGCCTGTGAAATGCCCGCCTGCTGGGCGCGGGTGGCAAAATCATGGCGCCATGTCAAAAAATCCTCCGCCGCCGCTGCGGGCGCCGCCCCCAACCAAAGGGCCAGACAACCAACAACCAGGGGCTTGAACATGGCGAAATCTCTCTCTAACGGGTCTTTCTGTTGTTGTGCCACGCCCATCCGGGGATGGCAAATTGTTTTTGAAATTTTTTTCTTGGTTTTTTGGGGGGGATGTGGGATATTTGAAGGGCTAGGAAAGGCTTTTGACACCTTATGAACAGCCAAATGCAATTATTGGTTTCTCAGCTGGAGTTTATGGGCAGGGCAGGTGACTGTGCCTTGGCTGGTATTGGTAATCTTAATCCTGGTCAAGATTTGGGCATTGCTGATAGTCCTGAAGAAATGTCTTTTATACAAAAGATGCTTTTTGATATTGCAGAAAGTTTTGCCGAGTCAATAAAGCAGGCAATCAATCAGAGCAAAGCTTCAGGTGTTGGGGGGCAATCTGCCTCTGTTGCGTCCGGTGCAACCAATAGTAGGCCCTTTCAAGCAGAGTTTAATGTAACTGCTGCCTTGGCTGCTGCGGGAGCAGGCAGAGGCTGAGAATCGTATTTTTCACCCCAAAACCACCCTCATCACCTCCCCAACCACCGTGGGGTGTTTTCCAAACCACAGGGCAAAAGCCGCAGCGCCTTGGTGGGTCAGCATGGCTGCCCCGTTGATCCCGCGCAGGTCCCGCTGCTGTCCCGCCGCCAGAAAGGGGGTCACGGGGGGATTATAGGATAAATCATACAGCAAACAATCCGCCGGTAACGCCGATAAATCCGGCACCACCGCCCCGCTGGACAGGGTATTGACCACCATTTGCGCATCAGGGGGCAGGGGGGTGTTTAGCGGTCCTGTTGTTAAATTTGGGGCCAAGGTCCGCAGGGCCTCCGCCCGCGCGAGGGTGCGGTTCAGGACCATCAGGGGGCAGTCCACATGATCCGATAACGCCGCCACCACCCCACGCGCGGCCCCGCCGGCCCCCAAAATGACAATAGGGCGATGGGGGACGGGGCAGGGGGCTTGGGTGATCAGGCCCTGCCAAAACCCAAAACCATCGGTGTTATCCCCGATAATTTTGTCTTTTTGAAAGATTAATGTATTGACCGCGCCCAGGGCTTGGGCGTGGGGGCTGACCTCATGACACAGAGCCAAGGCGGCTTCTTTATGCGGTAAGGTGATGTTGCAACCTATGGCCCCCAAGGCCTGAAGGCCCCGAATGGCATGGGGTAAATCCTCAGGCAAAACATCAAA
>CANGYM010000054.1 GCA_947458145.1 Alphaproteobacteria bacterium
GACGGGGGCGGGCAATGGTGCGCAGGCGCGTGCTGGCCAAAATATCCTGCAACGTCAAACGATAATGATCCGCAACGGTTTTGGTTAAGGATTCCAGAGTGATGGGCTTGGCCTGAGAGCGCAGCATATCCCGCAGCTGAATCCGCGTGCTTTCGATGGTGATGGGGGCTGCGGAAATTTCCGCGTGGGCGGTGATGCGGTTCAGGGCGCCCTCCAGCTCCCGCACGTTGGATGTGATGGATTCCGCCAGAAACGAAATCACATCTTGCGGAATGGCTAGGCCCATGGCCGCGGCTTTGTTTTGCAAAATCCCCAAACGCAATTCATAACTGGTGGGGTGAATATCGGCCACCAAGCCCCATGCCAAGCGGGATTTCAGACGTTCATGAATCCCCTCCAGGTCCGATGGGGATTTGTCCGCGGAAATAATCACCTGCCGGTTTTGATCAATCAGGGCGTTAAAGGTGTGAAAAAACTCCTCCTGTGTGGAGTTTTTATCGCTGATAAATTGAACATCATCAATCATCAAAACATCGACAGAGCGGAACATTTCCTTAAACGCCATGGTGTCTTTGAACCGGATGGCCCGCACGAATTCATACATGAATTTTTCCGCGGACAGATACACCACGCGGCGCTGCGGGGTTTTTTCGGCAATGTGCCACGCAATGGCGTGCATCAAATGGGTTTTGCCCAGCCCCACGCCCCCATACAAAAACAGGGGGTTAAAGGTCACGGCGTCCGCATCCGCAATGCGCCGCGCCGCAGAAAAGGCCAGTTCGTTGGATTTCCCCACAACAAAGCTGTCAAAGGTCAAACGGGGATCCAACTGGATGGAAAAACGCGATAAATCCGCCGAGGCACTGGGCACGCTGGCCACAACAGACGGATAGGAAATGCCGGCACCATCCACCGCCGGCTGGGGATCATTGGCGGTGACTTTGGGCTGAATATCCCCCACATCAATGGTGATGTCGGTTAATGCCGGATTGACGCGGCGGGCAAAAAAACGAATGCGGTCGGTGTAATGGCTTTCGATCCATTTGCGGGCCAAGGTTGTGGGGGCAATCAAACGCAAACGATGATCATCGGCGGGGGAAAACACAATGGGCCGAATCCAGCTGTCAAAGGCGGCTTGGCCCAGCTCGTGCCGCAAGGATTCTTGAACCATATGCCACTGGTGCTGATTCAAAGGAACCTCCCCTACCTTCGTTTTGTCCACACAACAACCCAGATTTTAAGGGACAAAAATCCCAAGGGGGGTTAGCCCAAAAAAATAACATACAATCAAAGACTTGGTAAATGCCCTAAGCAGACAAAGCCGCAACGCGGGCGTGAAGGCCAGAAATCCGACGGGCAGCGGTGTTTTTGTGCAAAACGCCCTTTGTGATGCCGCGGTGAATTTCAGGCTGGGCCAACAGAAATGCCGCACGTGCAGCCTCTGCATCACCGGCAAGGACGGCGTCCTCAACACGGCGAATAAAGGTTTTGATACGACTGACCCGTGCCCGACGAACTTCGGTGCGGGTGAGGGTCTGACGGGCCCGTTTCAGGGCGGACTTATGATTGGCCATAACAACGAAACTCTAACTTGCTGATCAAATGTTCCTCTGTTGTAACCCGAGGATCCGTTAAGGTCAAGGGGGCAAATGATTGGATGAGGGATTGACAAAATAAACCTTTTATGGAATATATTTATGAGTAACGGAGACGCTTTTATGATAAAAACTCGCGCCCTTTCTGGACACATCAAAACCCCTGCCCCCCTGAAAACAGGGAGTTTTGCAGGCATTTTTCATAGGGTATTGCGCATTTTGCCGTTGGCGTTTTGTGGTGCGCTTTTGTTTCTTTCGGTGCTAACATTAATGATGCCTGCGGCCTCTTTGGGGTTGTCCTATGGGGTTTCGGCGGTGGGGTTCTTGGTGGTTTTTCTGGCTCTCTGGTTACGTGCAGATGACTGAATCTCTGCCGCTGGTTCTGTTTAGCCTGTTTGGGTTTGGCATAACGTTTCCTTTTTTGGTGGTTCTTTCCGCGTTGATTTTCTTCGTTATCGGTGGCCTGCGCCATCAATGGTCCAAATCCTATTGGGAAAAAGACTTCCTGCTGTACGTTGTTAACGGCGTCAATCCCCCTGTGGGGGTGATGCTGATTGCTGCCTCTGTCAATCCGGATCTGTTCAGGGCTTTTTCCGAAAACAGCAGCCCTTACCTGTTGATTTCAGGGTTCATTTTTGTATCCAGCCCCATAGGGTTTTTGATGAACAAAGGAAAGCGGTGGCGATAGCGCCTACTGCCCTCATCACGGGTTTCTGCTGAGTTTTTCCACCAGCTCTTCCTCTGTGACATCCAGTGTTTTTTGGGGGTTTGTTTTTTTGTTTAAACGCACCACGTTAAGGGCGCTGTCCCACGCAAAGGTGGCCAGTCTGTGTTTGCCCATGGCCCACAGAACATCACCGTAATGGCTGAGAATCAGGGGCTCGGCCGGAGACAGGGTCACGGCTTTCTGAAGACCCTCCAGCGCCCGATCGTGATCCCCTTTTTTGTGATGGCCCCAGGCCAAGCTGTCCAGAATTTCAGGGTTATTGGGGGCCAGAGCCAAGGCCTTTTCCAGCAACGCCAGCGCCCGATCCAAATTCACGCCGCGATCAATCCATGAATACGCCAGATAGTTCAAAATCACGGGATCTTGGGGGCGAAGTGCGATGGCCCTGAGCAAATCTTTTTCCGCCGCGTCCCACTGTTTCAGGCGTTCATAGCACATGCCCCGACTGGCATAAAAACGGCCCTCAGGGGCATTTTGGGACGCCTGAATTAAAGAATCATACAGGGGTAAAGCCTCAGAAAAGCGAAGGTTTGACTTTAACAAATCGGCATAAAGTGTTTTAATGGAACGGTTTTCTGGATATTTCTGATAAATTGGCTGAAGAATGTTGAGGGCGCCCTCGTTGTTTTCATCCTTGATGTTCAGATGGGCGCGATACAGGCCAGAGAGCCAGAAAAGGGGATGGGTTGAGGGCAGACGCTGATACAGCGCATCCGCCTGTGTCTGTGCCCCGATATCCCCCAAAATCTGGCCCATTTGCAGGGTGATGAACGGATTGTCGGGCATCATGGCGCGGGCCAGTGCGGCGTACATCAGGGCGTGGTCCTCGGTCCCTGGGCGATTAAAGATAGAGGCAAGATCCTGAAAAAGATAAAAAATCCCCTGTGACGGGTTGGTGATGAGGGGCAATTCCCCGTCCCCAGCCATGGTCACCAAGGTTTGGGCCATATCGGCATCCATGCCAGCCCGCAGGAACAGGCCGGATTCTATGGGTTGATTTTGCTGGTGCATCAGGGCCGCGGTGGTGATGAGCATGGTGGCCGGCACAGCGTCCAGGTCCGCAAGGGCAGAGCGAAGCACCCGAAGGGCTTCTTGCGGTTGCCCCAAAAGGGCCAAGGCGTAGCCGTTTTGAATTTTGGACAACATGGCCATGTCGCCAGCCTCTCCGTCCGCAAAGGCCGCTTTGATATCATTAGAAATGGCGGGATTTGTGGATTTTGTGTCGGCATAGCGGGCGATGGCCAGCCATGCGCGAAACAGAGGCTCCAGACTTTGGTAACTGGCGTTTTCGGCCAAGGGGGGCAAAAATTTTGCGGCCTGATCCCAGTTTTTGTTTTGATAGGCCTGAAAAAACGACAGGACATAAAATGACGCATCGCGGTCCTGTGCATTCAGGCGGGCATTGTCGCGCAAGGCCCCATCGATATTCCCTGTGGACAGCGCGGAAAGTCTGGCATACCGAATGACGGATGGATCATATCCCCCCTTGGTAAGCACAATTTGGGCGTTGGTGTAGGCGGTTTGGGGATCCTGATTGCGCTGGGCAAATTGGGAAATCAGAAAGCTGCCCGCCAAGGTATCCGGCAGCGGGGGCGCGGATTTTTCCAGCACGCTTTGGGCTTCGGATGGGGTATCAGACTGTTGATCGGCAGGTTTGCAAGAGGTCAAAGGCACCAGCACCAGAACAAGCACAAGGCAAAGCCACAAACGAAGGCGCCGCTGAAAAAAAACCTGTGAAAGAGGGGCCATAATGTTTTATCTTTATGCTGGCAGGGCGGCGGGGCAAAGGCTGTTGATACGTCAGGCTGTTATAGTCTGAGTTGCAAAATGACGCAAGAGAGGGTTACGTTTTGAGGGGTGAGTCTTTGGTTATGGCCAACAATTCGGCGGGCCCGCCGGAGGGGTTTCACAGATTTCTGGCCTTCATCGGGGCGGATGAGGTTGTGTCGGATACGCCCCTGACGTGGTGGGTGCAGATTCAAGAGGCCGCACCTGCCCCCGTTGTGGCCCCTGTTGAGGCGGAGCCCCCCCTGAAAGAGACCTATGCGGCGGTTTCGTTTCCCAGCCTTCAGGCTTTGCGGGCGGCGCTGGAAACGCTAAAAGATTGCGCCCTCAGACAAACGGCCACCCAGATGGTGTTTGGCGAAGGGCCCCTGAATCCCGACATGATGGTCATCGGGGAAGCCCCCGGGAACGAGGAAGACCAGTCTGGCCGTCCCTTTGTGGGTCCATCGGGGCATCTGTTGAATCAGATGCTGGCGGCGGCGGGATACCCGCGGACGGACTGTTATGTCACCAACCTGATCCCATGGCGCCCCCCGGGGAATCGGGCGCCCACACCGCATGAGGTGGCGCAGATGCTGCCCTTTCTGCGGGAACATATCCGTCTGGTGGCCCCAAAATCCGTTGTGTTGCTGGGGGGTGTGGTGGCCAAGGCCCTGTTAAAAACCAACACCGGCATTATGCGGTTAAGGGGGCAGGTTTATCCGCTGGAGGGCACCAACATTCTGGCAGCTCCCACATTCCATCCCGCCTATCTGCTGGGCAGCCCCCTGCAAAAACAACAGGTGTGGGAGGATTTGCTGCGGCTGAAAGAGCAGTTGGGATCGGGGGGAAAATAACCCCATTCCCCTCCTTTGGAGGGGTGGCAGGCGTAGCCTGACGGGGTGGTTTTTTGTGTGTGGCCAACCACCCCGCCCCTACGGGGCACCCCTCCATGGGAGGGGAATACGGCCAAGTTTTCATTATAGATTCGTTTTCTAGCCCCATAAGCGGGAGATCAAATTCAGTTAAATAAAATTCTTGACAGATATATATATATATATTAGGTTAAAAATGATTCATTTGGTGATGGTTGGAACTTGCTTCGGCAGGAACTTGCCCCGTCACCTAGCGTCCTCACGGGCCTAACCATAAATGATGTCATGAACCACTTGCGTTAATTTTCCATGAACAAAGTAGAGTTTGTCATCAAATCCCTAGGAGTTTCCGATGGATGCTATGTCATCGGTACTGAAGCCTCTTTAGAGAGTCTGCTCAGACTGTTTACGGGATTGGTCCCCTTTGCACTTTCACAAGAGCAAATGACAGCGTTAACTGCTATGGCGAACAATCTTTTAGAGGCTGCGGAAGTTTCTCTTGCTCACGCTAAAGATTACCCTAAAGCTCCCCCTAATAGCTCTGGGACACAGCCCTCGTGCTATTTGGATGGCTAGAACTTTCTCTTCCGGCCACCCCCAAAACCTCGCCTCACCAGCGGGGTTTTTTTTTGGGGGTAGCCCATCAGGCCCTGAAAGATTTAGGAGATCGCCTTGGCATACCGCATTGAGATTGAAAATTTTTTAGGGTTCATCCCCTGAGCGGGGCGCTTCGCCGCCCTGACGGCTGAGGAAAGCCAACGCTTTTTCAACATCGCCGCGCTCTCTTCGTTGCGTGAAGAACGTTTCCGCCGTGTGAATGGCCGCCAGTTTTTCGGCGGCGGCCATGACCAAAAACTGGTTCATGCTGGTGCCATCCGCCGCAGCCACCTTTTCCAAAGCGGCCTTTAAGGAACGCGGCAAACGAAGGGACAGGGTGGTTGCGTTGGTGGTCATGGTCGTTTCTTTCGTAAAAAATCAGAAGGGGTGAACAGGTGAATGCCAAAACGTGATGGGGCTTTGGCATAATCTTTGTGATTAAAACTGATGATGGCATGGGCTTGGCCATTAACGGCGGCCTCAAGCACCATTTCATCGCCGGCATCCCGTAACTGAGGACGCCATTGATAATGCACATCCACGGGCACAGCCATGCCTATCAGGGCATCCAGTAGGTTTTGAACATCCTCTGCGGATGCGTTGGATGCAAGACGGTGTTCTGGCAATTGGCAAATGGCTTCATACTCCAGTGCCAGTGCCACGCTGATTAAGATGATCAAATCTCCCTTGAGCGCCTGCCGCAAAAGCTCAGCCGAGGCCCCCATGGGGCTTCGGATGCCCGCAACCACAACATCGGTATCTAGGACGACTCTCATGGCACCTATCATATCATATCATATATGATACTACAAGATTAATGTGGGTGTTGTATGGATGGGCTGTTCCTATCTATAAACGGATAATCCCCCCTAAACATCATGCTCCAAAACCCAATGGGTGGGGATTAGGGTGCCTTGCAGGCAGGTGGCCTCTAATACGCTCAGCAGAAAGGACCAAAACAGGCGGTGGGTGTTGCCGTCGGGGTGGCTGCGCAGGTCTGGGGCGTGGCTGTCCAGCGATGCCCGCAGCAGTTTACACGTGCGGGCCATGTCTTTGGGATAGGGTTTCTGGTCCCGCACCCGCAGATAGTTTTTTTGGGCATAGCCCAAAAATGCCTCTTGGGACATAAACCGCGCGTTTTCATGGGCCATCAGGGACCAAAGGTTGGGGGGGCTGGTTTGGGTTCGCCGCGTGGTGCGCTGGGGCGGGGGTGATTCTGCCAGGATGATTTGCACAATGATCCGGCCCTCGGGCCGCAGCATGTCCTTGAGTTTATAAAACACATGATCCCACTGGTTTGGGGGGATGGTTTCCAACAGATGATTCACCACAATAAAATCATACCGGCCCTGCAGGGTTGTTTCATCGCAAATGTCCGCCGTGACCCGTTTGTCAAAACCGCGGATCCGCATGTCCTGTTGCAGGGTTTGTTTTTGCAAATGCCCATGGGTTAAAACGTGCAGGCGACTGGACGTGTGGTTTTCCGCAAAAAACGCCGCAAAGGATCCCATGGTTTGCCCGATATACAGGATGGAATCATGGGCCCGCAGCATCATGGCATCCTTGATGGTTTGGTGGCGTGCCGCGATGGCTTGGTCCAAGGTTTCCACGATGCCATCGAAAAAACCGGCCCCAAAGGACACGGTTTTCCCCATCCACACCGATAAAAAATCAGGATGAACCATGGAGAGCGGATAGCGCCGCTGGGGATTCAGATGAGAGGTCGGGATTTTTGTTAAAGATTCCAAAAGCCGTTTGTTGCTGACCACCAAATACACCAACAAACCAATGTTTTCGCTGGTGATATCGCCGCGCATCCAGCTTTCAAAAAACCCAAAGGCCCCTTTGTTCACCAAGGTATCATAAACTGCGGGGGTGCGTAGGATCATTTTGGCCGTAACCCCGGGCAAGGCGCCGCGCAGCGTTTCCTGCACCCCCCCTGATTCCGCAATATGCAGGGTGCCCATATCCAGACCAGAGGCCAGCAAGGCCAAACAACGGGCGCGGGGATCGGGGGGGGTCATGGGGCCTCCGGCGGTTGATAGTTTTCATCGTGTTTGGCCAGAACGCGGGTGGCCACAAAAATGCCTTTGTCATCAAAGGTCCCATCCACAATGGCCCCCTGCCCCACCTGAAACAAATCCGGCACCAGACCGTGGTAATGCACAATTTTATGGGCCGTTTCATCGGACAGGGTAAAGATGTGATTTTGGCCGGTCACTTTCCAATCCGTCACCTGTCCCCCTATGCGATACCAACGCTGGGGGTCGGGGTGGGACAGTTGGCTGGGTTTTGTGTAATACAGCAAACTGTCCTGATTATAAAACAACCCCAAAAATGCCACACCCGATAACGCAATCAGCGTGATGCCAAGGGCGATCAGGCGCAGGTGTTTGGGTTTCATCAAGCAACCGTTTTTTCCGCAGGCTGATAAATCTCCCCGCCCGTATCACGGAATTTCTGGGACATATCCTGCATGCCTTTTTTGGCGTATTCCCGAACCTCTTGCGTGATTTTCATGGAACAAAATTTGGGGCCGCACATGGAACAAAAATGGGCCACTTTGTGCGCCTCTTTGGGCAGGGTTTCGTCGTGATAGGCCCGCGCCGTGTCGGGATCCAGCGCCAGATGGAATTGATCCTGCCAGCGGAAATCAAAACGGGCTTGGGACAACACATCATCCTGCCAGTGGGCACTGGGGTGGCCTTTGGCCACATCGGCGGCGTGGGCGGCGATTTTATAGGTAATCACCCCAACCTTGACGTCGTCGCGGTTGGGCAGGCCCAAATGTTCCTTTGGGGTCACATAACACAGCATGGCCGTGCCAAACCACCCGATCATGGCGGCGCCGATGCCGCTGGTGATGTGATCATAGCCCGGGGCAATGTCGGTGGTCAGGGGGCCCAAGGTATAAAAGGGCGCGTCATGACACAGGCGTTGCTGGTGGTCCATGTTGATTTTGATTTTGTGCATGGGGACGTGGCCCGGGCCCTCAACCATGACCTGACAATCATACTCCCACGCGATGCGGGTGAGCTCGCCGAGGGTTTCCAGCTCGCCGAATTGGGCCGCATCATTGGCATCCGCCGCGCAGCCTGGGCGCAGACCATCCCCCAGCGAAAAGCTGACGTCGTACTGCTGCAGAA
>CANGYM010000055.1 GCA_947458145.1 Alphaproteobacteria bacterium
CTTGGTATGGCGGCATCCGTTGCAGCCACCTATTTTATTTATGTGGCGTCAAAAGCAGCGATTCATGCTTTGTTTCAGTGAAGAAAAACCTTTTTTAAAACCCCTACGAAGGCTGAAACCCCTCAAAAATCTTTTTCGCCAGCGCTTTGCTGATGGTGGGGGCACGCTCCAGATCCTGCAAAGACGCCCTCTTAACCGCATCTGAGCTGCCAAAATGGGAAAGCAAAGCCCGCTTGCGGCTGGGTCCCACACCCGCAATATCATCCAAGGCACTCTCGCGAAGGGATTTTTCACGGCGTTTTCGGTGGCGCGTTATGGCAAACCGGTGGACTTCGTCCCGCAGGCGCTGCAGATCGTACAAAACGGGGTCTCTGGGATCCAAACTGAAGGGCGGTTTGCCCATCTGATAAAAAACCTCGCGCCCCGCGTTGCGATCCGGCCCCTTGGCCATGGCCACCACGGGTATATCCACCGCGTGTTTGACAAAAACCTCTAAAACCGCGCTCAGTTGCCCCAGCCCCCCATCAATAATCATCAAATCCGGCAAAGGCTGATTGCCCGTTAATCGACGATGCAGCATTTGACGCATCATGGCATAATCATCCCGCGTATCCAGATCCTGAACGTTCATTTTATAGGTTCGATACGCTGACGTCTCCAAACCCGCAGGCCCCACCACCACCATGGCCCCCAAAGCATAAGCCCCCTGAATGTGGCTGTTGTCATAAAGTTCAATACGCTGGGGCAAACGGGGCAAATCAAACACCTGTCCAATACGTGCCAGCATATCCTGATGATGGGCCACTTGTGAAAGATCACGGGCCAAGGCCGCCTCTGCATTTTTTAAACAGGCAGCAACAATTTTTTCCTTTTCCCCGCGCTTGGGACAAACAATGGACACCGCATGCCCCGCGCACTGGTGCAGCATGTCCTGCAAAACCTTTTGATCTTTGGGCAAAACAGACACCAAAATCTCTGACGGTGGCACAACGCCCGTATAAAACTGCGCCAAAAAAGCCGCCATCATGGTGGCATCGTCGCTGTCTTCCCCATGTTTGGGAAAAAACACACGGTTTCCGTAATGGCTGCCCCCGCGAAAGAAAAAAATTTGAATGCACGTTTTGCCGGCCCCACGGGCCATGGCCAAAATATCCGCATCCCCCAGGGCCGCGGTGTGGACATTCTGGTGCTGCTGAATGCGGCTCAGGCTGGCAATCCGATCCCGATACAGCGCCGCCATTTCGAAATCTTGGGCGTCGCTGGCGGCAAACATGTTTTCTGAGAGTTTTTTTTGAATCTCGGCATTTTTTCCCTTTAAAAACGCCACTGCATCAGACACTTGGTCCGCGTAAGCCTCTTTGGCAATATATCCCACACAGGGGGCCGTGCATCGTTTGATCTGATACTGCAAACAGGGGCGGGAGCGATGGGCAAAATCATGATCTTGGCAGGAACGCAGCAAAAAAGCCTTTTGCAAAGCCTCTATGGTCTGATCCACCGCCCCTGCCGATCCAAAGGGACCAAAATAATGCCCCAATCGGGCGCGGGCCCCACGATGTTTCACCATGGCGGGATAGGGGTGATCTGTGGGAATAAAAATATACGGATAGGCCTTATCATCCCGCAGCAAAATGTTATAGCGGGGTTTGAGTTTTTTAATCAGATTGCTTTCCAGCAGCAAAGCCTCTTGCTCGCTATCGGTCACAACGAAAACCATGGCCCGCGTTAGGGCCACCATGCGTTGCAAACGAATCGGCAAAGCCTCTGGCCGCGTATAGGCCACAACCCGTTTTTTCAGGGACTTGGCCTTGCCCACATACAGGACCGTTTCATCCTCCGCCAGCATCCGGTAAACCCCAGGGGCCTCGGGCAGGGACGCCATCTGGTGTTTAATGACGGCAACACCGGTTTTTAGGGGGGCATCCGTCATAACAATACGACCCTCCTTCTAAACCCGTGCCACCTGCCGCAGGGCCGCACGAATCAGATCCTGCGTGCTGTCGGCTGCCGCAGGATTCTCCTTTTGGGCCCGCTCACACAGGCCATAAGCGTCCGCGCGGCTATACCCCAACTGCTCCAACGCCAAAACGGCGTCTTGTTCCACCTGTTGCTCCGCCGACACAGCGCCGGCCCCACTGGGGGCGGCGGAAACCAACAAAGCCCCCTTGGCAACAACATCTTTCAGCTCGGTGACAATCCGCGCCGCCAGCTTGGGCCCCACACCATCGGCGCGGGTCAGGCTGCGTTGATCTTGCACCTGAACAATTCTTTGCAAATCCTCGGGCGCAAAGGCCGAAAGCAGGGCAAGGGCAATTTTTTTTCCAACGCCCTGAACACGGCTGAGGTAATGAAACCACGTTTGTTGCTGGGCATTGTCAAACCCAAAGACGCTGACGCCGTCTTCGCGCACCACATAATCCGTCAACAAAAAAACATCATTTTGTCCCACAGACAATTTTGACAAAACCGGCGATGGGCAAAAAATACGATAGCCCACACCAGAGACATCAATGACCACGTTATCCTCTGACAGGGCGTGAACGCGTCCTTTTAAATGGGCAATCATGGGGACAATCCTGTTTGATATCAAAAGGCCTTTGTACCATTTCTGGCACAGCTTTTGCAAACATTGTGGCAAGACCGTGTTATTCAAGGATTGCTTATGTACTCTTATAAACCCATGGAAACCCTAAAAACGTCCAACGTCATTGCGATGTTTGATGATGTGCTGGATTGTTTAAAAAAGGCCCTTTATTATGGTTCCGTTGCCAACACGCGGCAATTTTTTTACACCATTGGCATTGCCAAGGGATCCCTGATCAGTTTGTCCGAAAGCATTGATCAAAGCGACCACGTGGCCAAAAATCTCTACAACCTTTTGCATTTTATTCTCTACACGCTGGAGGATATTGACAATCACGAAGACATCGCCGCCCTGCAAGATGCTTTGGACATTCTAGAGCCCCTGAGAGACGCACTGGCGGCCTAAAACACCCCCCAGTCAATCTGTTGTTTACTTTTTCTGTGTATCATTCTTGCTTGGGTGATGTGATTTTTTTTCATGACAATGTACGCAGATCTGATGAGATCGTTTTTTACCGACGGCACCCAGGCCGTCACGGTGCCGTGCCTTGTTGATTTTTTATCGTATAAAAAAAACCAACAGAAAAAAAAGCTGCACGCCCAAGACAACGAAAAAACCCTTTCTGATCTGATGAAAAGCATCCGCTTTGTTGCGCATAAATCCCCAGAACCCAAGAATGCGCAGGCTATTTTAGAGACCCTGCATCAGGAATACGATCAGCAAAACACCCTAACTGCACGCTTTTTACATCATTTGCGCGATGTTTAGGCCTGTGATAGTCTCAAAAGACTATGCCCATAACCAGCCCCTTATTTGACCCGTTTCCCCATGTTGTTCATGGCTTTGGCGGCAGAGACACCTCTGCCGCGGCCATGGCCAACCATCATGGCCTCGCTTCCCTTGTGCTTTTGGATCAAATCCACGGGGATGTGATTCATCCCATTGATGCCCCGCCCTCTGATCGGCCCAAGGCCGATGGGTGGATCACCGCCACCCCCCACATCGGGCTGGGGATCAAAACGGCCGATTGTGGATGTGTGCTGTTTTACGCAGATGACACACGGCGCATCGGGGCCGTTCATGCGGGTTGGCAGGGCGTTTACCAGAACATTGTGGAACGCTGCGTGGGGGCCATGACCCGAAATCCCGCCCACCTGTATGCCGTTTTGGGACCCTGCATTCGACAGGACAGTTATCAGGTCGATGATGCCTTTCGCCAGCGGTTTTTGGACCGTTACCCCGCCGCAAACGTTTTTTTCCAGATGGATGACACCCGCGAAAACCGTTTTTTGTTTGATATGGCCGGCATGATTATGGGACAACTCAGGGATGCCGGTGTGGTTCATGTCCATGATCTGGGGATCAATACCTATACACATCCTGATTTTTACAGCCACCGGCGGGCCACCCATGCCGGCACAGCGGATGCCGAAGGCCGCCAGATTTCTTTTATTGCCCTGACATCATAACGGAACGATTCCCATGACCCCACGCACAGCCACACTGGAACGCATAACCCACGAAACCAAAATTCAGGTGACCTTAACGCTGGACGGTACGGGGCAGCGGACGATCAAAACCGGCATTGGATTTTTGGATCATATGTTGGATCAACTGGCCAAACACAGCCAGATGGATCTGACCTGTTTGGCCGAGGGAGATTTGCATATTGATGCCCACCATACGGTTGAGGACACGGGATGGGCCATCGGATCCGCCCTGAAACAAGCTCTGGGCGATAAACGGGGGATTCAGCGCTATGGCCATGCCTATGTGCCCATGGATGAAACCTTGACCCGCGTGGCGCTGGATTTGTCGGGACGTCCTTTTTTGATCTGGCACCTGACGTTTTCCCAGCCCCGTTTGGGGGAAATGGATACAGAACTGTTTCGGGAATGGTTTCAGGCCTTCGCCATGGGATCGGGGACCACACTGCACGTGGAAAACCTGTATGGGGTGAACAACCACCATAAAATTGAATCGACGTACAAAGCGCTGGCTTTGGCCCTGAAAACAGCATTTTCTCGGGATCCGGCGCGTTTGCATGATCTGCCGTCAACAAAGGGCACCCTGTAATCCACGGGTGCCCCCATACCCTTTATGCCCGCATGGACACAAACCCACCCAAGGATTTTTTGGTCATCTTGCGGGATAAAATCAGAGACGTCTCCAGCAGCGAAGACACAACGAATGTCCGCACCGCGGATGTAAATCCCCCGTCTGCCTGCATATCCGCAACCTCGCTGCAAATATCGTTGATGTGACAGGACCGACTTTTGCAAATGTAATCTAAGGCCTGCCATAACGTCGGCTCCAGCCGGATGCTGGTGCGGTGACCGTTCACCACAACGTTGCGACAAACCAGAGAACTTTTGTGTTGTGACATAGAAAACCTCATGCAATCATAGGATGTACTTTTTGTAAAACACACCATGGTATAAACAACAACCCTAAGATGCGTTTGTTAAAAAAAATTCTACTTAATGTTGCATTTTGCCCACACAATGAACTCTTGATTGCCTTCGGGGCCACGAATCGGGCTGGCGACGATGTTCAGGGGGGTCCAATTCTGATGCCGCAACCATGCCATCACCCCGTTGCACACGTCCAAGTGGATTTGGGGGTCGGACACCACGCCTTTGGTGCCGATGTCGTGGCGGGCGGCCTCGAACTGGGGTTTAATCAGGGCCATCAGTATGGCCCCAGAGCGGGCCAGCGCCAGCGGCGCCGCCAGAACTTTTCTTAGGCCAATAAAACTGGCATCGCACACGATGACATCGATGGGCTCGGGAATCTGTTGCTGGCTCAGGGTTCGGGCGTTGGTTTTTTCATGCACCACCACGCGGGGATCTTCGCGCAGGCGTTGATCCAACTGGCCGTACCCCACATCCACGGCGTACACCCGCGCGGCCCCATAAAACAACAAAACATCCGTAAATCCCCCTGTTGAGGCCCCCACATCCAGCGCCACCACACCCCCAAGGTCCACCCCAAAGGTTTTCACCGCATGATCCAATTTTTTCCCCCCGCGGGACACCCACGTTTTTTCCTCTGGGTCTTTGCAGGTGAGATGGGCGTTGACATCCACCAGAGTTGCTGGCTTTGACAGGGGCAGACCTTGACAAAACACCAATCCAGCGGCAATTTTACCCTGCGCCTCTGTGCGGGATGCGGCCAGCCCCAGGGCCACCAAACGCTGATCCGCCCGTATTTTTTGGGACATGCAAAGGCCTTTTATAAAACGATACGATGGTTAGTGTTAAAGGAATCCGCCGCAATGCTCAAGAACCCCTGTTGCCTGCCCCCATCCTATACCCATCTGCATTTTCAAAACCATACCTTTCCCTGCACGGTGGGACGCGGCGGCGTGACGATGGCCAAGCGGGAAGGGGACGGGGCCACCCCCACGGGACACATTCCCTTTCGGGCCGTGTATTACCGGCCAGATCGCGAAGATCGCCCCGTCACCCCGCTGCCCGTCTTTCCCATCACCCTGAACACCGGATGGTGTGATGATCCGGCGGCGCCGGCCTATAACCGCCCTGTTCTTTTGCCCACCGCCCACAGCGCAGAGGCGTTATGGCGAAACGATGCCTGTTATGACATCATCATCGTTATGGGGCACAACGATGCGCCGGCCCAGCCCCACGGGGGCAGCGCCCTGTTTGTGCACCTGCCCCACAGCGATGGACGGGCTACGGCGGGGTGTGTGGCCTTAGAGCGCGGGAATTTGCTAACGCTGCTCCGCGGGGGATGTGATGGGATTGTGATTGTTTAATCCCGATTCCACGGCATTTTGGCCAGCAACATGGCCATGCCGCACCATCCCGTGGCCCCCGCGTTGATCAGGCCCAAGCCCATCAATCCCGCCAAGATATGAAATACAGGATGCACCCCAAAGCCCGCCACCGTGAACAAAACCAGCAGCAAGCCCACCACAATTTGCACCTGACGATTCAGGGGCAGCACCGTGCCCGTTTCCATGGGCAAGCCCGCCGCCGCCCACGCGTTCAGGCCGCCTTCGATGTTGTAAACGTCCAAATCGCTTTGCTCAGTCAACAGGGCTGTGCAGGCCCGCTCGCTCCGCTTGCCCCCCTGACAATGAATCAGGATTTTTTTGTGATGACCACGGGGCAACCGCGCCGCGCTGATCTGGCCCAGCGGGATCAAATGACTGCCCCTGATGTGGGTGGCTTTGTATTCGGCGGCCTCCCGCACGTCCAGCAACACGGCTTCGTTCCGGTCCAGCCACGCTTTGGCCTCTAGGGGGGTGATGGTTTTTAGGGTCATGGCACGTCTTTTGGTTCAGGGCTTTCAAACATCCAAAGATTATACCCACATTGCCCGCCAGAATGACAAATTTATTTTTCGGATCATTTTTTTTTGCCAAAACCAAAAAAATGTGACAAATGGCACGGCACGGCACGGCACGGCACGGCACGGCATAATGAAATCTGTTCAAATCGTTTTTTCAATGAAAAAACTTCTCTTAAAGATTGGTCGAAAGATTGATCATTCTTTCTGTAAGTTGATCTCTTTCCACAGGGATCTTAGGGGAAAATACCCCCTTTACAGGGTTTTGGAAAGGCTTTCAAGGCTAATCCTAAGTCTTCCGTTTAGGATAGTTCCTGGGCTACGGGTATTGCGAGTTTGGGTTGTGTGCCTAAATTGGGTTTATATTTGGACACCAAAAGAGCCTCTCTGGTTTGGTATCCCATCATTCATGATGGGAGTTTTTTTAGCCGATCGCACAGTAAGTTTCTTGTGCCAATTCCCATGGTTCAAAAGAATCATCGGGGAATAACCCCAACCCGAGGACGGCCCTAACGGGCCCCCTCGGGACGGGAAACAACCATCAGGGTTTTTCTGCCGCCTTTTCCCCCAAATCCCAGCCCCCGCCCAGCGCTTTATACACTGCCACCAGATACAGGGCGTTTTGGACGTCGCTTTGGGCCAGACGATCTTCCGATTCGAACTGCCGTTGCTGGGCATCCAGCAGGTCCAAAAAGCTATCCAGCCCCGCGCGGTACCGATCATCGGCCAATCCTGCGGCCTTGGCGTTGGCCCGCGCGGCTGTGGACAGGCGGGCGCGGCGCTCTTCCTCCCGCGCGAAACGCACCATGGCGGTGTCCGTTTCCTCCAGCGCACCCAAAACGGTTTTTTGAAACACCGCCAGTTTTTCCCTGGCCACGGCATCGCTGGCATCAATACGGGCCTGAACATGGCCCAAATCAAAAATCGGCCACCGAATGACGGGCGCAAAGGCATAGGTGGATGTCCCCCCCGTGGTCAAACTGGCAAAATCGGTGGACAGAAACCCCACGGCCCCCTGCAGCGTAATTTGGGGGTACAGGTCTGTGGTGGCAATGTTGTATTCCGCGCTGGCGGCCACAAAATCCTGTTGCGCGGCGGCCACATCGGGGCGACGGGACAGCAAATCCTCGGCCTTGCCAATGGCCACCTGCGGCGGCAGAGAGGGCAGGGGCTGTACTGTTGACAACCGCACCCGCAGGGCATCGGGCGTTTGCCCCGTCAAAATCCCCAGCCGGTTCATGCTGGCGGCAATATCCCCCTGCAACAGGGGCAGCAGGGCCTTTGTGGTTTCCATCTGGGCCCGCGCCCGCTCTAAATCCAGCGCATTGGACCGCCCCCCATCAAACAGATTTTGGGTTAAGGCAAAGGTTTTCTGCTGGGCATCCGCATTTTTCTTGGCGATGGCGTAACGCCGCTGGGATCCCCGCAGTTCCATATAACTGCGGGCCACCTCGGCCGCCACGGTGGTATAGGCCGCGGCCAAATCCGCCTGACGGGACGCCAGACGGGCCTTTTCCGCCTTCACCCCCTCAGAAATCCGCCCAAACAAATCCAATTCCCACGTGGCATCAAAACCCGCCTGATAGGTCCGCGAACTGCGGTCATTGCTGACCTGCAGGCCCTCTCGGCTCAGGCGTTGTTGATCAAACCGCGCCACGCCCTCGGGGCTGGGCAAATAATCAAACTGACGATCCCGCACCACGGCGCGGGCTTCCTCCA